>NZ_JACJFI010000100.1 GCF_014164505.1 Shewanella sp. SG41-4
AAGCTGGATCAATCCCCATGGCGACCTTTTCGCTGTTTGAAAATGTTGCGGGGCGGCTGGGAGTTCCAAGAGGGAACAGCCGTTGGTTTCCTCTTGGTCTGGTGTGGGTGAAGCGCCACGACGTTGGTGGCCGCAGGCCATATGTATCAGCCCATTCAGGGTGGAACCTTGCGATCTTACTTCAAACGAAGTTTGAAAAAGTCTGGTGTGGGTGAAGCGCCACGACGTTAGTGGCCGCAGGCCATTTCAAATAAAAATATACTACGGTTACTTACCGTCTTCCGCTCTGCGTTTTTTAAAGTCTGAATCTTCTATCCATTTTGGCCAGTCGTTGTTGTTGGCTAGCTTTTCAATAATATCGCTGATTAAGGCTAAGTCTTGCTCTACCCCGCCTAAATTCCAGCTGGCATCATAATCGTCTGCACCTTGATGGTACTTATGGGCAATGTAGTCTGGGTCGGTGTCGCCTAAGCTCATGAACATTAACCCGGGGACGCCTTGTTGGGCTAAAGCAAAGTGGTCTGAACGGAACATTAAGCCATTTTGTGGACGGGGATCAGCCTTTACGGTACGACCTTGTGCTTTGGCGGCATCGTCTAAATAGCTTTCAAGTTCTGATACGCCTTGGCCGTAACGCAGGATGTAATTAACACCTTTGCCTACATTCATGCCATCTATATTTAAAAACGATACCAGTTGTTTAGTAGGTACTGGAGGATTGGCAGCAAAGTATTGCGCACCAATGAGTCCGGTTTCTTCTGCGGTAAATGCAGTAAACAGAATAGAGCGTTTAGGTGCTTTATTTTGCGCTTTAAAATGACGAGCAAGTTGTAACACACCTGCCACGCCAGAGGCATTGTCGACAGCGCCGTTTAAAATAACTGTTTTACCGTCTTGCACGGTTTTACCTAAATGGTCCCAGTGAGCATGCATGACCAACCATTCGTCGGCTTGGCTGGTACCTGGTATCAGCCCTGCTACGTTATAAGATGTGGCTAATTCAATGGTATTTTTTACTGCTAAATTGGCTTTGAGTTTAAGTGGTATAGACTGAAAACCCGCTTTTGCTGCGGTGAGTTTGATTTTATCAAAGTCTAAACCTGCTGCTTGAAACACTTTTTGCGCGGTTTGATGTTGAACCCAACCCATGACGCCAATGTGTGATTGATTATTTTGATCATCAACTAAGGTGTATTTAGTATTAGTGTTGCTGTTTTCAACGACGTTCCAACCGTAGGCTGCGGGTGCGGTTTCATGCACAATAAACACCGCTTTGGCGCCCTGCCTTGCTGCTTCTTCATACTTATAAGTCCAACGGCCATAATAGGTCATGGCATTGCCTTTAAAGATGGCAGGATCTTGAGTCGCAAAGCCTGGGTCATTGACCAGCATAATCACGGTTTTGCCTTTAACGTCAATGTTAGCGTAATCATTCCATTGATATTCCGGCGCATTAATACCATAGCCAACAAACACTACATCGCTGTTATCTACACTCACTTGAGGCTGAACTTGTTCAGTACGTGCGGTGAAATCAGTGCCGTTGTTAAACACTAAATCGCCCATACTCAGCTGCATTGTTTGATCGGCAGTAATTTTGGCCATTGGCACTGCTTGACGATAACTGTCACCAAAACCTGGAGCGAGTCCCATTGCTTTGTAGGCGTTTTCTAAATACTCAACCGTCAGTTTTTCGCCATGAGATAACGGCCCACGGCCTTCAAATTCATCACTGGCTAAGGTTTGCACATCTTGACGATAGGTTTTTTGATCAAATTGAAATGGCGTAGCGTTGACACTAGGCAGAAGAAACACACCAAACACAGCTAATAAACGAAAGGTATTCACAGACAACATCCTCTGTTGAGTATTAAGAAAAACCATTGTAGCAACAAGATCGCCACATTGAAAAAAGGATTAGAGTAAACATTATTATTCGTAAAAGTTGGAAATAAAACGCTGCTCTGTTTCACATAATAATATTGAGTTAATTTTGCCTATATCAAAAATAAGTTGACATAATATGTCTTAGCAACCATAGTAAGACATATTATGTCAAAGGCTGTATATCAAAGATAATATGTCTCTGGGTAAGTTTGACATGGAATATGCGTACCGTTGTTATTTCGCACGACTCACTCTATCTCTTAACGCTAATTAATGTGAAAAGGAAAATACATGAAATTTATTATGGTGGCTTTAATCAGCTTTACACTTGGTGTTGTAGGTGCAGGTTTTGTTGCATTGAAGTTTTTCGCTTATGGCGGGCAAAGTGTTGCCGCGGCAGAGATCCAAATGTCGACAACGACATTACAATTGATTGAGTCAAACAAAATAGACTTAGCGGTTAAAAAACTTTGCTCTGTATTACCGATAGCATTAAAAAATAAAACGGAAATGGATGCTTCATTTTTTGCAACTGAATTTAATTACGGTCAAACAGGATCTGGAGAACATATTGAAAGTCAGGCGGAGAAATTACTCCAGCCAGAAAGGATCTGTCAACCCGCCAATTAACAGGAAAGCTAAACATCTGTGGCCTAACTGAAACAATTTAGTACTGCCTATTTTAGATAGTAACTTCGTGCAGTGTTAGGCTTTACTGCTATGCCTTCATCGTCCTAAACCTAACGCTTTTATCGCATCTAGTCGCGAAGCGTCCAAGCACCTATAGCTTTACTCGTTGTTATCGCTTGTTACCATTTTGACAGACTGTTATCGCTTGTTATCGTCTTGACCTGCTGTTATCACTCTTCATCGTGCGTCAAAAAGCGGTATACAAATCCCTTGCTCACCCGTTTGGGTAAGGTAGCGTTTGTCGATCCATAAACCAATGGCGGCCACTAAGGTGTCACCATAAAAAATCAACGGAATTTGTGGTCTACGCCATGGCGGGATATTACATTCTTGCCACAATTTCTTTAATTCGCGCGGTTTTTGCCGTTGTGATGTGGCAAATTGTGGCTGACATTTAATTGAACCTACCGCACCAAAGCGTATGCTCACGGCGGTATTATTGGGTAAAGCAAGTAGCGGCGTATTGTCCGTGGCGATTTGCAGACCCAGCGGGTATTGCTTGTGAGCAACGCGGCACACTATCTGTTGCAGCTCGCCTTTAAGCAGTTGCTCAAATGGTTGTTGAACTGTACTTGCATCAATAACCTCTAACTCTTTATGACTAACCACATAAGCGATGCCAGCAAAACGTTTAACTTGATAATCGCCCCACTGAATCGACATGTTAGCGTCGTCTTTAGCCGCTAACAGCTGTGACAGTATCTGCTGTAATTGCACTTGCGAAGGTAAACTGACACCGCAATGACTCAGGTAACCACGAAACAGTAATGCTTGCCACGCCGCAGTTAATTGCGCCAAGCCGGTTAATACAAACCCAGTCGATTCGGTCATTAATGCATTTGCATCGTTAGGTAATATTAGCCACTCGGGTAAGCGATGACTCACTTCGTCGTCGATAACCTGTTGTTGTTCGGCACATAATGCGGCGCTACGCCCTGCAGTGGTCGCAATACTCGGCCAACGTTGTTTTAATCTTGGAATGATATCCAGGCGTAAAAAATTTCTATCAAAACTGTCGTCTTGATTACTTTCATCTTCGATATGAGATAGTTGTTTTTGCGCTGCAAATTGTTCAATCTGCTCGCGGCTGATATCTAATAATGGCCTTATGAGCCAAGCTTGTTTGTAAGCTTGTATCGCCCCCATTGCCGCTAAGCCTTTTGGACCTTGACCACGCTTTAACGCTAATAATAAGGTTTCAAGTTGATCATCTTGATGATGGGCAGTGAGTAAAATGTCACCGGGATTAAGATAACGGTCAAATGCTTGGTAACGAGCATCACGGGCTTGTGCCTCTAAACTCTGCCGAGGGCCCTTTTCAACCTTAACTCGTTCAATCTGCACTGGAAGCTGATAATGATTAGCTCGAGTGATACAGTGCTGTATCCAAGTGTCGGCATTCGCGCTAAGCCCGTGGTGAACATGTATAAGCAGACAAGCAATATGTGGGTGTTTGTGTGCCAATGCACTTAATCCGCACGCGAGTACCTCTGAATCTACCCCGCCACTGTAAGCCAGTACTAACTTAGGCGAAGATTCACCTTTAACTACCCCCATTTGATAAAGAGGTAATACAGCCTGTTCAAGCAAACTTAGCAGTTGTGGTGCTGTCATTTGAGCTGAGGCAGAGCGTTTCACTGTCATCGTACACACCTAGTTAAAAGCAATTTTAACATTCGTTGAACCCAACATACTTTCGAGCGCCAGCATTAACTCGTCGCTAGGATTAACTCGCCATGTGTCACCTAAAGTGATTTTACCGCTGGCATCAGTTTGCGCATAATGGATAACCACAGGCACAACGCCATTTCGCCAAGGCGTTAACGTTTGCTCAAAGGTTTCGAGCCATTCGGGAGTCACCTGCGATGCTTGAACTTTGATTTCAACCGCTTTAGCAAAATGACTGCGGGCTTCGCCAATTTCAATAATATTGCGGGCATTCATACGATTGCCACCAGAGAAATCATCAAAGCTGACATCGCCTTCACAAATAAGAATGCGATCTTTTTCGAGCATGTGACCAAACTTCTCAAATGGTTCAGTAAATAGCATGACTTCTAAACGCGCACTTTTGTCATCTAATGTCACTAAGCCCATTTTAGAACCGCGCTTGGTGATCATCACCCGGGTTGCCACCACTAAGCCAGCTGCTTTAACGGTTTTACCGCGCTCGGTTGGATGAATGTCTTTTAGGCGGCCATTAGTGTATTGCTTGAGTTCTTTTAAATACTGATTAATGGGATGGCCAGTAAGGTAAAGTCCCAATGTTTCACGCTCACCTTCTAACCAAATTTTGTCTGGCCAAGGAGTACAATGCACAAAATTTTGCTTACTGTCTTCTGGCTCACTATTAAGTAAACCAAACATGTCATTTTGACCAGTCGCTTCAGCTTTAGCATGTTGCGCCGCTGCGCTAATCGCTTGAGGCAAGGTCGCCATCATTGAGGCTCGGTGCGGGCCTAATGTGTCTAAGGCGCCGGCTAAAATCAGTTTTTCAATCACTCGCTTGTTGAGCTTTTTCAAATCAATTCGAGCACAAAAATCAAATAGATCAGTAAACGGCCCATCTTTGCGAGCGTCTAAAATAGAGCCTACAGGGCCTTCACCGACCCCTTTAATCGCGCCGATACCATAAACAATGTTGAGGTCGTCATCGACAGTAAACTTGAATAAGCCTTTGTTGACATCGGGCGGAATTAGCGGCAAGCCCATGCGTTCACATTCGTCAACCAAGGTGACGATTTTGTCGGTGTTGTCCATGTCGGCAGACATTACCGCGGCCATAAACTGCGATGGGAAATGGGTTTTTAGCCATAAGGTTTGATACGACACCAGTGCATAAGCGGCAGAATGCGATTTGTTAAAACCGTAACCGGCGAACTTTTCCACTAAGTCGAAGATTTTCATCGACAAGTCGCCGTCGACGCCGTTATTAATCGCCCCTTCTTTAAACGTGCCGCGCTGCTTTGCCATTTCTTCAGGTTTTTTCTTACCCATTGCACGACGGAGCATATCCGCGCCGCCTAGGGTGTAACCCGACAATACCTGAGCAATCTGCATGACCTGCTCTTGGTACAAAATGATGCCGTAGGTCGGTGACAATAACTCTCTTAGTGACTCATGCTGATATTCAGCATCTGGGTATGACACTTCTTCACGGCCATGCTTACGTTCAATAAAGTTGTCAACCATGCCTGATTGCAAAGGACCTGGGCGGAAAAGTGCCACTAGTGCAATCATGTCTTCAAAACAGTCGGGTTGTAGACGTTTAATGAGGTCTTTCATTCCGCGAGATTCCAGCTGGAATACTGCGGTTGTTTCGTAGCGTTGTAGTAATCTAAAGCAAGCAGGATCGGCAAGCGGAATGGCTTCGATACTGACAGGTTCTTTACCTTCTTTAATCAGGCGCGGATTAATCATCTGCAATGCCCAATCAATAATGGTTAAGGTACGTAAGCCCAAGAAATCGAACTTAACCAGACCGGCCGTTTCTACGTCATTTTTATCGAACTGAGTGACTGGGTTTAAGCCTTCGGCATCGCAATATAACGGTGCAAAGTCGGTAATTCGAGTCGGCGCAATAACCACACCACCGGCATGCTTACCCGCGTTACGTGTTACCCCTTCTAAGCGGCGACACATATCGATAAGCTCTTTAACGTCTTCATCGCCGTCATAGGCTTCAGGCAGCGCTGGTTCAACTTCAAAGGCTTTAGCGAGCGTCATCCCAGGTTCTGCTGGGATTAATTTAGTTAGACGTTCAACAAAGCCGTAAGGATGACCTAATACGCGGCCAACATCGCGTACAACGGCTTTGGCCGCCATGGTACCAAAGGTAATAATCTGTGATACCGCTTCTCGGCCGTATAGCTCAGCTACGTGGTCAATCACCTCATCGCGTCGGTCCATACAAAAGTCGACGTCGAAATCGGGCATGGATACACGTTCAGGGTTCAAGAAACGTTCGAACAGTAAGTCGTATTCTAAAGGATCTAAATCGGTAATTTTAAGCGCGTATGCGACTAATGAGCCGGCACCAGAACCACGGCCGGGGCCAACGGGAATACCGTTGTCTTTACCCCATTGAATAAACTCCATCACGATAAGGAAGTAACCAGGGAATCCCATCTGGTTAATAACTTTCAGTTCAATCTCGAGGCGTTCGTCATATTCGACACGTTTTTCAACGCGAACTTGTGGGTCTGGAAATAAAAATTCAAGACGTTCTTCTAACCCTTTTACTGACACATTAACCAAGAAATCTTCAATGGATAAGTCACCGGTAGGAAAATTAGGTAAAAAATATTCATTTAGGCGAATGGTGACATTACAGCGTTTAGCAATTTCAACACTGTTTTGAATTGCCGACGGAATATCGGCAAACAATGCAATCATTTCATCTTCGGTGCGCAGGTATTGTTGATCGCTGTAGGTTTTAGGGCGACGCGGATCAACTAAGGTAAAACCATCATGAATAGCGACTCGGATTTCATGTGCTTCAAAATCATCTTGCTTTAAAAACACCACTTGGTTGGTCGCAACAACAGGTAATCCTTTTGTTGAAGCTAGCTCAACCGCCATGTGTAAATAGCGTTCTTCATGTGCTCGGCCAGTACGAATAAGCTCAAGGTAATAACGATCTTCAAAGTGTTGTTGATAAAATGCAATCAGCGACTCGACTTGGTTTTGATTGCCTTTTAATAATGCCTTACCGACATCGCCATCTTTGGCACCGGAGATAATGATTAAGCCGTTGTTGTATTTGACTAACCAATCTTGGTCGATCACCACACGGTTATCGACATGACCACGAAGATAGGCTTCGCTGATCAACTGAGTCAGGTTTTGGTAACCTTCATTGTTCATCGCGATAACGGTTAAGGCACAGAATTCTTTTTCAAACCCAGGGGTTTGCACCCAAAAATCGGCGCCAATAATTGGCTTAATTCCCGCACCATTACAAGCACCATAAAACTTAACCAAACCACAAAAGTTGTTTTGATCAGTTAACGCTATTGCTGCCATCCCCTGATTTTCGGCAGCAGCAATAATAGGCTTAACTTTAGCAACGCCATCTGACATTGAATAATCACTGTGGACGCGCAAATGAACAAAACGAGGATCGGACATAGAATATTTTTTCTTCGAAAAAGATGAATGAAACAACACGAAAATGCGGGATTTAGACTACCAAACTACGCGACGTTATCCAATGATAAAGTCGTGTTGTTTGAGTATTATCAAAATGTATCCTGAAGCAATATGCGCTCTGCGACAGGTTTAAAACTTCTACGATGCTCGGGTAATACGCCATACAAGGCTAACGCTTCGAAGTGTGCTTTGGTTGGATAACCTTTATGTTTAGCAAAGCCATACTGTGGGTACTGGCTGTCTAACGTATCCATCTCTGCATCACGAGTCACTTTGGCAATAATGGAAGCTGCACTAATGGCTGCAACTAAGCCGTCGCCTTTAATTATTGCATGACTGGCAATACCGAAATCTGGCACCCGATTACCATCAACCAACACTCGATCAGGTAAAATAGATAACCCAGCCACTGCGCGCTGCATAGCCAACATAGTAGCGTGTAAAATATTCAGCTCATCGATTTCTGTTGGGCTTGCACGGCCAACACTGACACTTAATGCGTTATCCATTATCTGTTGATACAAAGCATTACGACGTTTCTCGCTGAGCTTCTTAGAATCATTAAGGCCAACAATCGGTTTATTTGGATCTAAAATAACAGCTGCGGTGACTACATCGCCAATTAATGGACCTCGTCCTACCTCGTCAACACCAGCAACAAGCCCTTGCGAAATGATGGCTACTTGTTCAGGGGTAATATCTTTTATCACAACCGATAATGTCGACATGTTAGCTTTTCCTAGTGAGGTTACGGCGCTGGTAATAATGCCACTACAGCATCTGCAGCTCGCTCACTGGCATTACACTTTAGCAATTGATGTAATTCTTCAAAGCGGGCATTTAATGGTGCAAAATCTTGATTAAGCTGCTTGATTATCGCATCGGCAATTAACTGTGGTTGGCAATTAGCTTGCATCAGTTCTGGTACGATAGTTTCGTTAGCAAGTAAATTAGGTAACGAATAGTTTTTGATTTTCATCATTCTAATCGCGATTGCATACGTAATTGGGCTGACCCGATACGATACAACCATAGGACGCTTTACCAGCATAGCCTCTAACGTCGCAGTGCCAGATGCCAGTAAAATACAATCCGCAGCGGCCATAACTTCGCGAGATTGGCCTTCTACAATAGTAACGTCTAAATCGGGAGCAAACTCATCCAGTGCAGCAAGAAATTGTTGGCGACGAGCATCATTAACCACCGGAGTGACAAATTTGATGTCCGGGTAGGCTTGTTTAACTAACTGAGCAGCTTTTACAAACGGCTCTGCTAATTGCTTTAATTCACCGCCTCTGGAACCTGGCAATACCGCCAAGTATTCAGCATTGGGATCTAATCCTAATAACTGCCGAGCTGCCAGCTTATCACTGTGCATTGGAATGTCGTCTGCAAGTGTATGCCCAACAAAGGTACAAGGGACTTGGTGTTGGTCGTAAAATGCTTTCTCAAACGGCAATAACGACAACACCATATTAGTGGCTTTAGCAATTTTAAATATGCGTTTTGGACGCCAAGCCCATACTGACGGGCTGACGTAATGGACCGTTTTAATCCCTTTGGCTTTTAACTTAAGCTCTACACCGATATTAAAATCAGGCGCATCAATACCGATAAAACAGTCTGGTGCTAATTCAGTAATTTGTTTAACGAGGCTTGAGCGAATATGAAGTAGTCGTGGTAAATGTGATAACACCTCAACTAACCCCATTATTGAAAGCTCTTCCATTGGGAATAAACTTTCAAACCCAAGAGCTTGCATTCGAGGGCCACCAATACCAATAAAGCGCGCATCAGGGTAGCGTTTTTTGAGTGATTTAACTAAACCAGCACCTAAAATATCGCCGGAGATTTCTCCGGCGACAATGGCGAATACTTTTGAAGGAGAGTTGGTCATTTTTTCCGTCTATCGAATAATGCCACGAGCAGAGTGGTTGATAAATTCCATAAATGCTTTCACATTGACGTCTTTTTCAGCGGCCTCGATTAATTCAGCGTTTGCTTCTTCAATGGTTAAACTCTTGCGGTAAACAGCTTTATAGGCACTAAAGATTGCACGTTGATTTTCTTTGGTAAAACCACGGCGTTTTAAGCCTTCTAAGTTCAATCCACGTGGCACTGCAGGAGAACCCGCTGCCATCACAAATGGAGGAACGTCTTGCAAAATAAGTGACGCACCCGCGGTAAATGCATGCGCGCCAATGTGTACAAACTGATGCACACCTGTCATGCCGCCCAAAATAACCCAATCACCAACATGAACATGACCGGCTATTGAAGCATTATTGGCCATGATAACGTTATTGCCGACAATACAGTCATGGGCAACGTGAACATACGCCATAAATAAGCAATTAGAACCTATGCGAGTTTCACCCTGATCTTGAGTTGTACCACGATGAATGGTCACCGACTCACGAATGATGTTGTTGTCGCCGATAACTAAGCGAGTTTGTTCGCCTGCGTACTTTTTATCTTGGCACTCTTCACCAACCGAAGAGAATTGAAAAATACGGTTACCTTTACCGATAATCGTTGGACCTTTAACCACAACATGAGAACTTATCCATGTGTCGTCGCCGATTTCAACGTTTTCACCAATGTAGGTCCAAGGACCAATAGTGACGTTATTACCAATTTTGGCTGTTGGGTGAACAAACGCTAATTTATCTATCACTTTTTAATCTCTCTTCGTGCACACATGATTTCAGCAGAACAAACCAGTTCACCATCAACCAAGGCTTCACCAACAAATACACCAATACCACGACGTTCTTTAATCATTTTAACGTGAAAATGTATTTGGTCACCCGGCTCGACAACACGTTTAAAACGCGCTTTATCGATACCAGCAAAATAATACAATACCTCTGGAGACGGCTCTGTACTCATGGTTTTAAATGCAAGTAAACCCGTTGCTTGTGCCATGGCTTCTAAAATGAGCACGCCCGGCATAACAGGCTGTATAGGGAAATGTCCCTGAAAAAAAGGCTCATTAATGGTGACATTTTTAATCGCATGTAATTGCTCACCTACGGTGAAGTCCAATACACGATCGATCAACAAAAATGGATATCTATGAGGTAGATATTTAAGGATCTCTTTAATATCCATGGTGTTTAGTTGGTTTGACACACTACATTCCTTAAATAAGGCAGAATTACAATTATTCTGTGCCCTTAGCACTTTTTTCGAGGGTTTTCACTCGACTAAATAATTCATCTAATTGACGGAAACGCACAGTGTTTCGACGCCATAATTTGTTTTCCATTGCGATGGTAGCAGACGAATACACACCTTTTTCACGGATAACACTGGTAATGTTAGTTCCACCAGACACATGAACGCCATCGGCGATGCTGAGATGTCCAGCGATGGCACTACCGCCACCTAAGATGCAGTATTTACCAATGGTAGAGCTGCCAGCAATAATAGAGCCCCCCGCTATGGCGGTATTTTGTCCAATCACAACATTATGGGCAATTTGTATTTGATTGTCGATAATCACACCATCGTGGATCTCAGTATGCGACAATGCACCACGATCAATAGTAGTACCTGCACCAATTTCGACATTATTGCCTATCCGAACGCCGCCGGTTTGTGGAATTTTAATCCAGTTACCGCGCTCATTGGCATAACCAAAACCATCAGAACCAATCACAGTGCCTGACTGAATCAAACAATGTTGCCCAATGTGCACATTATGATAAATAGTCACATTGGCCCAAAGGCGAGAGTCAGAGCCAATAATCGAGTTTTCGCCAATAACACAGCCAGGACCGACTTGAACGTTTTCACCCAAAATAACACGTGATTCAATCACTGCATTTGCACCAATAGCCACACCTTCGCCAATAATAGCTGATGGGTCAATTTGTGCAGATGGGTGAATACCTAAAGCTTGTTTAGGGGTGGTATCAAGTAATTGAGCTACTCGAGCAAAAGCCACGTAAGGATCTTTTACCACTAGCGCATTACCTTGATAAAGTTCTGCTTCTTTTTCGCTTAGTAATACCGCGCTAGCTTGAGTGTTCTCAAGCTGTGCGCGATATTTACTGTTGGCTAAAAAAGAGAGTTGACCTTGCTTCGCATCTTCTAAGGTTGCGACACTGCTAATTTCCAGTGTCGCATCACCTATTACGATAGCGCTTAACGCTTGGCCAAGCTCTTTTAAAGTCACTTTTTGCATATTACTTATTTGCCTTTGCTTAAGGCTTCTACCACTTTGCTGCTGATGTCAGCTTCTGGCTTAACAAAAATAACTGCACCACGTTGTAGCACCATGTCGTATTTTTCTTTATCAGCAATGGTATTAATCACTTTTTGAACTTGAACTAATAGTTTGTTTTGCTCTTCACCTTGACGACGACGCATGTCTTCATCTAGTGCTTTGCCTTTTAACTGGAATTCAGATTTTAATGATTCCATTTTACGTACTAGTTCAGTCTTTTGTGAATCGCTCATTAATGCGCCATCACGTTGTTGCTTTTCAACCAAAGCACGCATATCTGCCTGCATTTTTTGGACTTCTGCAACACGATCGCCAAACTCAGCTTTTAATGATTTAGAAATTTGTTCGCGCTGTGGCAATTGCTCGAATACTTCACCCATATCAACCACCGCGAGTTTTTCCGCTTGGGCTAGCATAGGGGTAGCAAACAATGCCAATGTAATTAATGCGCGATTTACCATCTTTTTCAAAGTAGACTCCTTGTTAAACTTGTTGTTATCAGCAAAACCTGCCGAGTGTATTTGTTTTAGAACGTTTTGCCAATATTGAACGAGAAAATCTCTGTCTCGTCATCTTCATATTCTTTCAGTGGCCAAGCTAAACTGAATACCATAGGTCCCATTGGCGACAACCATTGCACGCTCATACCCCATGAGGCACGTATGCGTTCAGCATCACTATAGTCTTCTAACTTAGCAAACTCATCCGCTGGTAAAATTCGATAAGAGTCATAATCAAACTCTGTATCCCATACGTTACCGGCATCAACGAAGAAACTGGTTCGCACTGAGTTAGTGTAAGCTTCATCGAGGAATGGTGTTGGTACAATCATTTCCACGCTTGCTGTTGCAATGGCATTACCACCAATTGAACGACCAGTACTCACTTGAACCTGATTAGGATCACCTGGAGAAGCTATGCTACAACCATCACCAGACACGTCCGGAGAACATTGCTCACTACCACGATAAGCATAAAAAGATCGTGGACCTACAGAGTTAGACTTAAAGCCACGTAACGAACTGCTACCGCCTGAATAGTAGTTTTCCCAGAACGGTAAAATTTGATCATTATCGTTAAACTGACCATATCCGTTTGCGTAACCTAAACGGGCGCGAGCCAATAATACAAACCCATGTTGAGGTGTCAATGGGAAGTAGAAATTGGTATCGAAATCCGTTTTAAAGTACTGCAAGTCAGAACCTGGCACGGTCATTTTACCGCTTAAGCGTTGCGACGAACCATCTGTAGGGAACGTACCACGGTTAAGTGTGCTGCGGTACCAACCGGCATTCACTTCAAAGTTATCAAAGCTTAAGTCTGAATTCGGATCATCCGTTTCACGGTACACATTATAGAAACGCAATGCTTGTTCATAAGCAGAGATTTCTGAAATGGTATTATGACGGTAACCAATACCACCGTTTAAACGGTTCGATTCGTTAATCGGGAATCCTGAGTTTAGTGCAACACCATAAGATTTATTCTTATAACGCTCAAGGTTAGCCTCGTTAGCATCAAACTCATTCCAGTACACACTGCCACCTAAGCTGACGCCATCTTTAGTAAAGTATGGGTCGGTATAAGACAAGTTAGC
>NZ_JACJFI010000101.1 GCF_014164505.1 Shewanella sp. SG41-4
TAACGTTTCACTTGAGCTGCGGCTAAGTTATTTAAATCAATCGCACCAATAAAGTTTATTCGAGTACGACTCCCTGTGGTTTCTATCGATTTATCATGGCCTATTTTTATCCAGCCGCAACTTACTTTTGTCGCTTGGGTTGGATGCATCGCATCCATAAATAATATCGGTTCATCAACAGCTTGTGATTTTAAATGGGTATATTTCTCAATGAAGTCAGCTTGCTTTTCTTCATCAAACTTATGAGGGACACCTTTAGGATATTTGTAGCTGAAATTATGTTGATGAAGCCATTTATTTAATCCAGAAATGGAGAAACGGATCTTATAGGTTTTCCATATGTATTCGATAATTTCATAAGAGCAACGATAGGTGTTTATCATTAAATGAGCAATGACCTCATCGGTTTGCACTTCACTTAGATAAGGCTGTGACCCACCATTTTGGGGCGCTAACTTGTTCTTACTAACGTAGTCATCAATATGCCTAACAATACTCGTTTCATGAAGTCGTAATGCCTGAGCGATCATCGGTGTTGACCAACCTTCAGAACGCAGTAGAACCGCTTTAATTCGGTCACGAACACGTCCATCTCGACTCACATCGTGAAGGGCTTCAAGATCTATTTTCTGCTCAATGGTCAATTTGATGTTTTTTATGACTGAAATGATGATCCTCATTGGTCAAGAAATCAAGCACCTTCATTGATCATGGGTATATACTCGCTTTGCTATAAATCACAGGCATTTGCCCTTTCCATTTCATCCACAGATCTTGGTCTGTAATGAGTTCCGCCATAAAAGAACTTACATTAATTCTGCTGACCCTGCCAGCATCAAATATGGCACTTCTTGTTGGTGATGGGTGTATCTCGTATTCAGTAACTTCACGTTCATCAACCAAGCCATCTGGGCGAACCGCTACCCACTCAATTACTTTATTATTTTGACCGATTTCTGTACGAAGAAAATCTGCCGCCTGTTCGTTGTCAATGTGAGGTGGTAGTAGAAAACGGAGAAGCAAGATTATGCACTTTTGGCCAAATGATATTTTTTCAGATAAATCACGGTTACTGTTTCCTGTAGTATTCATTAACACAAATTTGACGGGTACTTTCGGATCGTTTTCCTTGATAGCCCTACACAATCTTCGAGTAGAATCCGTTACAAGTCTGTGAGGTTTCCCGTAGATTCCCTTAAAACTCATATTGTGACCAAGACATGAAGCTATAGAGATACATCCTTTTACGTGTTGTGTCATTTCTGCGTCGCTAAGATCAAGGATACTTGCTTGGATTATGGTGACATTTTTATTGTTTTTGATTGATTCGAGAAAACTATTTGCTGTTCGCACGATGATTTTAACGTCATGCCCACGTTGAAGTAGTTGCTCAACGAGTAGCATACCTGTAGCACCACTTGCCCCAATGATAAGAGTTGTCATTTTATTACATCCTTTAATTTTAATGCATAATGTTTTAGCATTTTGCGTTGCGCTGTTTGCAAGGCATAAATCGCCAGTTAAACTTGGCCGATGCCACATCCATATTTATCGGTATGTTTTATGTTGTAGGAATTTGCTTTTTGCGGTAGTTTTTTCTTGTACAGCCTTTAGGTTAGTGTAGATGCAAGATGCAAATAACCAGATCAATCCTCGATTTGCAAAACAACTTAAGAACAATTTACTTAAGCATAAACAATTTTCAATCTCAGAAGATAATTATATATCTATTAAAAACTTATGACCTGGTCAACTGAATTCGGTTACCCTAGTTAAGTTCGTTAAGCCACTTCTTTTAACGGCTTACCCATACGCTCAAATTCATTAGGACTTTGATAATTGAGGTATGAATGCATCCGTTGGCTGTTGTACCACATCGTGATGTAATTCAAGACATCTTGTTGAGCTGTGCATAGCGCGTCCGATAATTGCGCCAATGAACTCGTTCCTGCTTCAAGCTACCGAAAAAGCTTTCTGCTACTGCATTATCCCAGCAACATCCTTTTTTACTCATACTGCCGAAAAACTTATGCAGCCTCAGTATTCGTCTATATTGATGGCTCGCATATTGAACGCCTTGATCTGAGTGTATTATCAATCCAGCTTTAGGTTTACGTTGCCATATAGCCATTGTTAGCGCATCACAAACGAGCTGTGCTTTCATTCTGCTGCCCATACTCCAACCAACAACATTACGGGAATAGAGATCGATTACGACTGCTAGATACAGCCATCCTTCAGCCGTCCATATGTACGTAATATCTTAACCCACGCTTGATTGGCGCATTGAACATCAAAATCCTGTTCAAGCTCATTTTCATATATAGGCTTCTTGTGGTCGCTGTTGGTTGTTGCTTTGTACTTCTTTTTATAGCGCACCCAAACGTTTGCTTCTTTCATCAGTTTCGCTGTTTTCCTACGCCCAACAGGGTAATCAAGTGAATCCATGGCTTTTGAACGCGTCTTTGTCCATAGGTGTTATCGCTAAACTCGGCAATATTCTTCACCCACTGCAATAATATCTCTTGATGCTCTGTATCAACAGGTGCCAGAGACTTTCGCTTTTGATAGCTGTAGTAATTATTGTTTTTCACACCCAACACGTGACACATTAATATCACAGGTCAGATCTTCTTATTTTGGGCAATAAACGCGTATTTTACTTCGTTTCTTTGGCAAAAAAGACCGTCTCTTTTTTTAATATTTCACGCTCCATTTCTAAGCGCTTTACTTGTGTCTTTAGCTTGCGGATCTCTTCCTGCTCAGGAGTCAGCTTGCCATTGCCTCTAAATGCATGGCCATCATCATTTTCTGCTTCTTTTATCCAGCGACCGAGTAGTTTGAGGAGTCACCTCTAAATTTCTAGCGGCTTCAGCAATACTGTAATTTTGCTCTCTTACTAGTGCAATGGCATCAAGCTTGAATTCTTTTGAATAGGATTTACGTGCTTTCATTTGAATCTCCAGTTAAATCAATTATGTCTTAACTGGGTTAGTCGTATCAATTAAACCACGTCAGTTGTTGGATGCTGTTAACATTCGTATATATCCCTTAAAAAAGACCATGAGATCTTAGACAGTTCAGCAGGCCAATTACTTTATTTATAACTGACTAAGAAATATTCATGATCTTGCACTGGTAACAACCTCTTGGCTAACGCATTTTAATTCCAGACTCTAATGGACATTGCTTTTCTGGTATACAATAAACCAGGTAAAGCGACGAATAGAAAGACAATAATAACTGAGATAATTTGTTGCTCTAGCGGCGTTGATTTAGCATTTTCAAATCCAGGTACTAAAAGCTCGTTCATCCTTGCGATCATATCGAATATACTATGTAGTACTACAGGTAACCAAATCGTTCTAGTGACTAACATTAACCCAGCAAAACCAATGCCGATTAGCGTGGCATTCACCACCATGAAGGTCACATCAATAAATGACATATCGCGCAGATTAGAGTAATGCGCTAAGCCAAAAATCAACGCTTGTACCAAAACCGCTGCATATACCCCCTTTTTACTACTGCCCCATGCTTTATAAAGAATATAAAACACAGCACCTCGCATCATCATTTCTTCAACGAAGCCAATACCGATGTTGCTAAATACCCAGAGAGTTACCTTGCTAGCTGAAAAATCAAGCGACGCAAATTCAACCCCTAAAGCATTCATTAAGACGATAATCGAAATTGGTAACAAGGCTAAATACCAGCGTTTACCCCACAATTTAAAGGGGGTGGTGATGAGGGCCTCTTTACCCGCGCCTAATTTTAATAA
The DNA here is from genome assembly GCF_014164505.1 of Shewanella sp. SG41-4. Lineage (GTDB taxonomy): Bacteria > Pseudomonadota > Gammaproteobacteria > Enterobacterales > Shewanellaceae > Shewanella. The sequence goes on from NZ_JACJFI010000101.1 coordinate 3,782, forward strand.
CATAGCTAACAAAGCTAATGAAATTAAAAAGCGCATTAGAGTGATGCTAATTTCCATCATCATCGGACTCAGTCCATCTGCTATTTTTACCGACGCCATTAAGCTAATGCATAGGGTAACCAACGCGAGCGAGCTCAGTAATGGTTGTCGGTTAATTATATTCTCTATAAATTTCATTTTATTCCTTTAAATCAATAGTGTATTACTAGCTGGCTTGTTTACGGTTATTGAGTCATCCAACGTGCAATATTACTCAAGGTTTTTTGTGCGGTATTCATTGGCTTTACAATAAACTGGTTAAAGATTAGCTCACTTGGTTTTGCTACTTTTACCAGTTCATTGTTTAATGTTTTTAGGGAGTCTAGTGATAGAACTAATGGTGCTTCGTTAGGTTGATAAACGGTTCCAATGGGATAATATTCGCCGGGTGTATTGGTCATTTCAATATGAGCCCCCAATACCGCGCTAACTTCATGAGTGCTAGCAAATATGACTAAGCGACTGATACTTTGCTTGAAATCCTGCCAGTGTTTAACGAACAACACGCCTGGATAAAAGGTGTCACCGGTTAATAACCATTTAGTCTGCTCATCATAAATAGATATGGCTTCTTCTTGATGTCCAGGTGTTGGCAGGATAGTTATTTCTCTTCCTCCCAAATTAAGCTTTGCCTCGCCGTTTGGCCAATGGCTAAAATTAAAATATGCTCTCATCGCTTTTTCATTAGGTTCAATTAAAGTGACATCTGGTTGTGTTACAAATTGTTGATCACCAGCATAATGATCTGCGTGGCTATGAGAGTGAACCACCAATAACTTTCTTGTTGGAATACCCTGTCGCATAGATACTTTTTTGTTTATTGACTCAATGGTTTGATACAACGCAAAGTCTAAGGGCTCCTTGGTGGCCCCGGTATCTAAAACTAGCAAGGTTTCATCACCAAACAACAAATAGATAAATGGCGCCTCAAAACTCAGACATTTATTTTGCCTTAAAATATAACTTGATGAATTGTAGGTAAATACGTCAAAGGTAGGGTCGCTGTTAGTTGTACAATTTGGGCTGCCATGGCGCCATTCTTTATCCATTAATGATGTTAATGTAGCTGTAATATCAGCATTATTATGGGGGCTGTGCTGTTGGTTTCTTGCATCAATGGTCTGTAGTGAATTACATCCTGTCATTAATAGACATGCCATTATTATAAAAATCATGTTCATCAAATTTTCCATATCTGTTGTTAACTTATCAGTGTTAAAACCTTATACAGTTGCTAGTGGTGTTAACCGTTATTCATGGGCTTTTTATCTGTTGTTTGATGGGGTGGCTGCTGATTGGCAATCATTGTCCAAATTACTGAATTGATCTTCCAGCCTTGCTCTGTTTTGATCAATTGCCAAGCTTCCTGTCCCCAGTTAGATTTATAATCGCCGAGGTGAAAGCTATAATCGAAATGAACGCTGGCAATATACTGGTCAGTTTGAATGGTGATATTCCAAAATTTTTCTTCAATAGATTGTGGGTTTTTGACAATCCCATCAATAAAATTTGAATACGTATCTTTGGCTACTTGGCGTATTTGGGGGTGTTTTTGTTGAATAAATTGCAAACTAGTATCAGAAAATACCCCTAACCAGGGAATATCTTCGGCGTAGAATAGTGCAATGAAGCGATCTTTATCTTTATCAATAATAGACAAACGAAAGGTTTCTAGTACCAATTTAATGGCTTGAAGCTCTTTTTGCTGTTCGGGCGTAACCTGAACTTCTTGTTCGATAGCACTGTGCGCTGCTGTCGTGAACGAGTATAAACATAATGCAATAAGAATTAGTCGGTGCATGTGGACGCTCTGTGATGTGTCATAAAAAACATTACTCATAATGTTCCACACAAAGCTTAATAGCTACTCAAGCTTTCTCAAATATTATCAAGTATCTGAATTTTATTTAGTTTACCTCTGAATTCGCTAGTTTCCATTGCTAAGCCTTCAAGCTGCCGTTGGTTTATTAACTGCTCTGCTTGAGTTAAATATTGATTAGCCTGAAGGGTATTGCCTTGATCGAGAGATAACTTGGCCATTTGCAACCAAGTTTGACTTTGACCTACGGGGCATTGAATGACTTTATGGTAACTCAATGCTAAATCCAAAAATGATTGTGCACTTTGATAATTTTTTAAGCGCTGTTGTATGGCCGACATTTGTTGTGCCGTGTAAGCACGAAAAAGCCAATCATTGTTTTTTTGTGCTAAAACATCAACTTTCATAAAAGTCGATTGTGCCAAGGTAAAATTGCCACGTAGTGCCTGAATCGATGCCAAGTTAAAATACAGCCGCGCTAATTCAGGCGAATTATTTGCTACAGGCTTTTCGATTGCAGTAAGAATAATCTGCTCTGCCAAGTCAAATTGTTGTTGAAGAATATAAGTTTGCGCCAATAAGCGGTGTGCCAGCATATTGCTAGGTTCCAGCGCCGTTAAGCTGCTAAGTAATTGGCTTGCGCCAGCAAAATTATTTTGGTTACTTAAATCCAGCGCTCTAGCTAAAAGTTCATTATTAAAGTCTAAGTTAGCGTGTTGCTGTAACGCTTTTAATGGCTGGCCAGTGTATGTTGTGATCTTTTGTGCAAGCTCTGTCAGCGCCGAAGCAGTACTATTGCTAAAAATAACGCCACGCTTTACATGGTCTTCAAAGTAAAACTTATACGCTAAACGATACTCTTGCACTGCCCCTGAGAATTCACTTTCAACAACGATTTTTGCACCAGACACCTCAAAGACTCGCTTGATTTGTTCATTGGTATAGTCTCGCGGCAATGCAGCTCGCTTCATTATTTCAAGTACGTAATCTGTCGGCATTACCGCAACATTTTGATCAGAGGCCAATTGAGAAATAACCTGATCCATCGCGCCAAGGTAAAGCCAGCCATGATCGCCATCCACAATAGAACTCTTCACCGGTAACACCACCACAGAGCCTTTAAATTGATTTTGCTTTGAGTGAGCAATAAACCAATAAGCTAAGCTGAAGATTAAAACAACGACAATAATGGCAGTGATGAACCAAGCTAATGTTAGTTTTTTATTTGGACGTGTTGTTTCTGATATAGATGTTGCTTTTATTTCTGGCAATACTTCAATGTCGGCAATCCAACGGTAACCTTTACGGGGATGGGTTTTGATAACAATATAATCGCTAAATAATATTCGAATTTCGCGTATAGATTGAAACAACACTTGCTCGTCAACCTCAACATCGTCCCAAATGGTAGCCAACAAAAACTCTTTGCTGAGTACTTCATCGCGATGTTCAAGTAACAGCAGCATCAACATGAATACCTTTGAGCGGACTTGAGTTTGCTGTCCATCAGATTCAATGAGATGGTGTTTGGGATGGATGATGAACTCACCAGAGCGATAGCGTAAACTCAATTTTCGATTCCAAATACGAAGTAGCGTTTAAGTTTATACAAAATATCAAGCGCGATGTATAACTATTCTCGGTTAGCTGAAAATATTGACAGTTAATTAGTCAATGCTCATTACAGCAGGATTGATAGTAAGCAAATACTGCTAATAGATATGATTAACAATTCCCAAGCGACGACTGTTCGACTTTGATGATCTTAAATCATATACGGATGACAGTGATCCGTACCAACACTTTTGGACACCTTGCTAATTAAATAACTTGATGTGTCTAAAACAAGATAAAACTTATCGCTGCTTTCATCTCGTAGAGAAAACATGTGATAGTGCCCATCTTTGTCGGTAAATAATTCAATTGCTCCAAGCTTATGAATTGAAACTCTTTCTTGTATCCAGGTTGGGAGGTGCCCGTAACCGCGATACCATCGGGTGTCCAACTCTGGGATAGAGCCATTTGTTTGCTGTTTAAAATCCTCTGTGTTGCCAATCTTTTGTGCTAAAACAGAAAACTCATTTTCTAACAATAAATATTCAAAATCAAATAAAACAATACTTAATAATGAGAACACACAAGTGGTCAAGTTAAATTGGCCACGGTTTTAGAGTCATTCCAATATAAACGTTCTGGTATTAAACCGCTTTGGTCTACGAGCTAAGGCTTCAATGCGTAACTTTAGTTCACGCATTGAGAATGGTCTAATTTAATAATCGTCAGCTCCTGCACAAAAGCCCAATTCTTTATCGACTATGGTGTCGCGAGCAGTCAGCATCAGTATAGGTGAAATAACGCTCGCATATTCTTGATATCTACGACAGACAGTTAAGACATCTAACTTTGGAAACATGACATCTAATATAATGACATCAAACTCCTGATTTAACATTAAGGACAAGCCAATTTCTCCATTGTGTGCGAAGTCTAGTGCAAAAAAGCATTCCAGGTAACTAGCAATATTACGCTGAATATCTATGTTGTCTTCAACCACTAACAGTCTTATTTTTTTTGAGCCTTATATTAATTATTCCAAATAATGTAAATCCGCTAATACTTAAGCGGTGATCAATTTGATTTCTAAATAGTGTCTTAATTTTCTTTGTTCAAACCCTTCTTGGATAAAAAGGGCTTCAAGTTATTGCTCTGTTTTCTCAAGAGTTGCTAGCTTTTGCTAAAAGTCGAGTAACGCTTCTCCTACGCTAATACTTGCTTTTTAAAGTAGATTTATACAAAAACAAGAAAATTAGAATTAACAATGTCTATTTTTTGAGGTCGCACAACTTATTCCAAATATTGGGTGTTGTACCAAAACTTTTCTTGAATTGACGAGTAAAGTGACTTTGATCTGAAAAAAAACAATCTTGCGCAACTTGCGCAATGGGTATTCCTTGCGACATAAGTGACTTGGCTTTTTCAAGACGTCTTAAGGTTAAGTATCGATAAGGGCTGGTGCCAAACAACGTTCTAAAATCTCGAGTGATTTGCCATTTACTGTAGCCTGTAATCGTGGCTAACTGATCCAATGTTATGTCATTATCTAGCGAGTCATCGATATATTCTCTAGCCATCTTAATTGCGTGATAATTGGCAGTCGTGTGCTTGTGATGTATTGTCGTTGCTTTTTGTAAGGCCATGGCAAAATCATAGATAAGGTCTTGGTATTCTAACGGCTCTAGTGGCCGTTGGAATTCAGTCAAGAATCTCTGTGCAATATCGACCAAACATGGTTTGCCTGTCACGCCATTAGGTAAAAATGGCAAATGATGCCCATGCAAAATATTTTGCACGTCGACGGGATCAATGTTAACTGCTCGATAACCGAAAGGAGCATCTGTTCCAGCAATTCCGTCATGTAATTCATCAGGATGTAAAACTAGCACTTCGCCGGGCAAAGAATAGCGCAAACTTCCTCGGTAATTAAAGCACTGCACGCCAGTGGTTGTTAATGCTAGAGTGTAAGTATCATGTCGATGCGGAGCAAAAGCAAAGCCAGCCAAATGTGCCTCAATACGAAGCGTTTCGCCTTCAGCTGTTTTGATCCAATTACTCGATTTTTTAGTCGTCATAGTGTTAATGTACTTTGGTTGCTATTACTCAATAGATGGTGAGGATTTAGCTATATTTTTCTAGCAAATATTCAAAAGCGTCTTGAGTTATATCACTTTCAGTTACGCCAGTATGCTTAAATGACTTTGATTCAATCAACAACACTTGGGCCAATTCATTTGTAGTCACTTTGTGCTCTATTCCTTTCGCTACCATGTACAATTCTCCAGAGCGGAGATGCACCGACTCGGTTCGAGTGTGCACAATGATATTTCCTTTCATTACCCAAAATAACTCATCTTCGTTAGCATGGCTGTGCCAAGGTATCTTATCGCCTATAATTTTGACTAGCATAATCCTAGAATCGTTAACATCTAAAAGTACTTTTGGGGTAAAGGTGTCTGAAAACATATCGAAGCAATCTGAGACATTTAATTTTCGATTCATAACAACTTCAATTTGAATTGGTTTAGTGAAGACCAATATAGTTGATAAACCTGTAACTTATAGAACGATATTGCGATTTTACCGGCGTATTTATAGCCTCAATCGCCGCAATATCGTTCTATAAAATGCCCATGGCTTCACGTAATATTTTATAACACAGTTGATATGTCATTATTAGAGAGTCGTCAAAATTGAAATCTAAATGTTCAAAGCGTATTGCAAAGCTATCCTTCTTACACCTGGTAATCATTTTACTCGCTGGTTGCGGTGCCACTGGGCTGATTAACTTGCAAAGCGGTAATCAATTTGCCAAGCAAGACTGGCATGGGGCAGATAGCAGTTTCACCGTACCATTTGAGTGGCATGACGGTCACGTTATCATAAAAATAGCCATAAACAGTCAGCAAGATTTGCGCTTTGCGCTCGACTCAGGGGCCGCGGCGACGGTATTGTTTGACACTGAAAATACCAAAGATCAGCCACTGTCTTTTGAGATGCAAATAGATCTGCAAGGTCGTAAAGTTAATGTAGTCAACGATGCGGTGATTGCTATTGGTCAGATAACGTTATCGGAAATGACAATTATTCAGGTCCCCATCGATCAATCTCCTTTATTTGGCTCTTATGATGAAGCTTACTTTGATGGTGCTATTGGATTTGATATTCTCAATCGATACATGACTCGTATCAATTATGCAGACAAAACGGTTACCTTTATTAGAGATAGTTCGACCGCTATAACATCAACTGAGTGGGTAAAGTTACCCATGGCTATTCATGGCCGAATCCCTTACATTTCTGGTGCAATACCCAACCAGCAAGAGCAGCCAGCCCATTATGATTTAGTTGTAGATACTGGCGCTCCCGATTATCTATACATTAATTCGTTACTTGCGACCGACTTTAATTTTCCATCTTCCTACTTTGAAAGTAATACCAAGAATTTTAATGGTGAGCATACGGTAAAAACTAGCCGGATTAATTATTTTCAAATAGCAGGCACAAGCTTTGAAAATATCGCAGTGCATGATCTATCTGACTTCGAAGACGACAATGGTATTGGCTTAATTGGTAGTGGTCTGCTGCGAAATTTTGATGTGGTTTTCAATTATGAAAATGGCTACTTAGCTCTGAAAAAGAATATACAGTTTAACCCTCAAACCTTTATTGACCGAAGTGGTTTGCAACTAGAGCCGCATAGAAATGGCGGATTAGTAAAGGGTTTAGGGGAGACCGCTGGCCTAAAGGCACTCAAGATTGCCCTAGGCGATGTGGTTACCAACATAAACGGCAATAAAATCAATGAAATTAACTTTGATGAAATTAGGGGCTTACTCAGCAGCGAAGCAGAGCATGTCGAAATCTGTTGGACGTCTATCGGTGTTGATATGTGCGGCACCTTGGTTTTGCAGGATCGCTTTTAGGACGAAAAATTGCCACGATTAATCAGACCGGAGCTTATTGTCAGGAGTACCGGTCTGGTCGCTGTATCGGAGAGTAACCATTTTCATTAGTCTGGCGATATTCATGCAGGTCGTTATATTTGAAACCCAGACGGTTTATTCATACGACTTTTTAGAGGATGATGTCGTCATTTTTGTGAGCATACATTAGCTCAAAATAATTGATGGCAGAGCAAATAAGTCTTGTGATACGAGCGCATTTGGGAATTATACTCATCATTATGTGTAATGAATATTTTCTATCAAAAAAGGTTTTAATTGAATAATTAAGATAAGCAAGTTTTTGTTTAGTTTAATCACAAATTGTTTAAAAAGCGAGTAGTTCTAAAGGCTAGTTAGCAATCACAAGGGAGTACCATGCAACCTGAAAGTATCATTGAAAAAATTGTTTCCGCGTTCGATGGGCTAGTCCCGAAATCAAGTTGGGGAGAAACATCATTATTTTATAATCCCGGTAAAGTTCTTCCCAACGGGGTTTACTTTTGCACTATCAAAAAAAAAGATGGAGACAATGATAAATGTTCAAATCTTGATAGGACAGGTGTTTATAGGTTAAGTTTCGGTATAAGTAAGAATAGTTATGAACGACTGTTTGGTGATAAGCCGAAAAGGCCGGCTAAAGGCTCTACAGTTAATGCTGAACATGATTTTACAATCGAAAATAAGCTTATGATGCATCCTATTTATGGTTGGATGTCATGGGTTCAAATATTAAATCCGACAGAATCAATGTTTACCGAGTTATTTCCTTTGATAACAGAGGCGCACTCAATTGCAGTATTAAAGTTCAATAAAAAAACCGAAAAAAGCCATTTTTTTTAAAGATTTACGCTGTGACTTAAGTCGCAAATTGCAGCGACGCTATATCGCGACATTAGTTGTACAAATCATCTATGCACTTTATGGCTGAGCGAATAGAAAATTCTCACTTTGAAAAGGTTTTATTTAAGGAACTATTAATTAATGAACTTTAAACCCATAGCGATGAAGGCTTTGATAACACTATTATTTACTTTTCTTGTAAATAATGTGCACGCTAGCTCTGATGAGCAAAGTACTAATGACTTTTTCTCACTTGCTGAGATTAAAAATGCCCCTAAAAAACCATTACAGCCTATTAATTATATACAGGCAAGTGATGATGTCTCCTTGGCCTATCGTGCTTATCTGCCAAAACAGCCCCAAGCAATTTTAATCTTTTATCATGGCGCAGGTGCTCATAGCGGCCTTAGCTACAATCACATCGGTACGGGTTTACGTGATAATTTTAATATCGCGGTATATATGCCAGACATACGAGGCCATGGAGGATCTGGCGGAAATCGAGGTGATACTCCAAAGGTTGAACAAGTGTGGTCTGACATTAATACAATGGTTAACGTTGCTCGTGATAAATACCCAAATCTTCCTCTATTTGTTGGTGGTCACTCAAGTGGTGCTGGTTTAGCGCTAAATTATTCTAGTTGGGATCAAAGAGCTGAGATTGATGGCTATGTATTTCTAGCGCCATATTTTGGTTATCGTTCAGAAACTAATTACGATGCTGGTGAGAGTAAACGCTTCGAGTTTTCTACAGTAAAAACCTCTGACTTTGTCATAAATACGATGAGCGGTGGTTTATTTTTCGGTCATTCAAAAGCAGTAACATTCAATTTTCCAGATTCTGTGTTAAGAGATAACCCTGAAATTGTCCCGTTTAACACTGTTAATATGTCGAACGCTGTGACCCCTCATTCACCTGACTCTCAATTATCTGATATACATCAATTTGGCTTATGGATAGGAATGCAAGATGAGGCGTTTGATCCATCAAAAGTCACTATGTTCGCAGAAAAATACAGTGGCAAAGACGCTAGCAAGAAAATTGAAATAGTGGATAAAGAAAATCATTTTTCAATAATGTTGAATGCTGCCAACTTTATTGGTCCATGGTTAAGAAATGCGATTAAGTAGTGGCAATTCTTGCATTATCGGGGTAGCTGGAGATATTTAACCTCAGCCTGCCGCCGCGCTGCTATGAGGAATATCCTCATAATTCGGAGTCCCACCACTCATGAGTTAATTATAGCTCGGCTAATTTCCTAGGGGCATTACCTATTTAAAGACAGGTTAAGGCTGGATGTATTTGGCTGTGACGTAGGATTGATATTTACGTCAGTTCGTCTGGTGGCCAAAATTAGTGTGCCACTTCACAGCTAACTCAAGATTAATAGGGGAGCTGCATCTTTAGTGGGGCGTCATTATGCCTATATATTTCTCTAGTATTGGTTTTAACTATAAATGAGTCGAACTTTTAAATACGAAACACCCCCATGGGGGGCGAAATTAATATGTTCTATTTACATGCTTTTATCAGGAATTTTTT
>NZ_JACJFI010000102.1 GCF_014164505.1 Shewanella sp. SG41-4
CCCTATGGATGCTGATCCACTGACAAGACATCCAACATTTAATTGTAAAGTGCATTCTTGGGCTGGTTTTATCATGTTGCTATCATTAGTGGTCGCGCCGATATTGATTGCAATCAGCCCGACGTCTGAGACGGTTCCAGTGTATTTCCGTTTATTCTCAATCGCTTCCGTGATAGGCGCTGTTTATTATCTTTTTGTTATGGCCAGAGCCGTTAAAGCACAAACTAATGCGGGTACTCATCAACGGGTTTCTTATGGTTTGCAGTTAATATGGTTAAGCGTTTTTTCACTTATTCTGGCATAACTGAATATAAAGTTGTCCAGAAACGTTAACCACACCCTGTGCTAGCAGCAAAGCTTAACTGTTCAATACTTCTTTTTGACGAAGATAAACCATAGCACTTAACGGCCTTGATTCAGTTTCCTTGGTTCGCTTTCCTTTATTCTCTTTATTCCGTTTTCCTTGGATAAGTTATTTCTGTTCTAGTTTGTAACTAATCTTATTGATGTACCAGGTTTTATCGCCTTGAGGTGTGCTCACTACCGCTTCATCGTCGACTTGTTTTTTGAGTAACGCGCGGGCCATGGGCGAGTCGATGGAGATGTAGTCTTTACGTTCGTCGTAAATTTCTTCTGGGCCGACAATTTTAAAGGTTTTAATGTCACCGGCATCGTTTTCAATTTCAACCGTTGCGCCAAAAAACACTTTGCCTTCTTGCTCCGGTGCGTAATAAACGATTTTGAGTTCTGGTAATAACTTGCGTAAATAGCGAACTCGGCGATCAATTTGCCTTAATAAACGTTTATTAAAAGTATAATCAGCGTTCTCGGAGCGATCACCCAAACCAGCCGCCCAAGTGACAATCTTAGTTACTTCAGGACGTTGTTCTTTCCACAGGTAGTCGTGCTCAATTCTGAGTTTATTGTAGCCTTCTAAAGTGATTAACTTAGTTTTCACGCGGTTTACTCTTTAATGTGATCGAAGAACGGTGAGGTTTTATATTTAGCCGTAATATTATCATCTGTGTTTTAGCACTTCATGTCCTATGATGCATTCTTTTTATCGATTATCTATAAAGACATCATAAAGCCTTTCGTACTAGCAGCGAACTGGTGGTCTTTATGGTATCTTTGGCATAATTTTATTTTAAACCATGTCGAATTCGATTGATTATGCATAATATTGCCCAGATTATCGCTCAAGAACTTAATGTTCGTGAACAACAGGTCACAGCGACCATTGCGTTATTAGATGACGGCGCCACAGTGCCGTTTATTGCACGCTATCGTAAAGAAGCTACCGGTGGTTTAGATGACACTCAGTTGCGTAACTTGTTTTCTCGCTTAGGTTATTTACGTGAGTTACACGATCGTCGCCAAGTGGTGTTGTCGAGTATTGATGCGCAAGGAAAATTAACCCCAGCGTTAACTCAAGCGATTAATGACGCCGACAGTAAAACCCGCCTTGAAGATTTATATCTGCCATTCAAACCAAAGCGTCGTACTAAGGGCCAAATAGCCATCGAAGCGGGTATTGAGCCGCTTGTAGATGCAGTGTTAGCCGATCGCAAATTAGATATAGAAAGCAAAGCAACTGAGTTTATTAATCCTGATTCAGGTTTTGCCGACACTAAAGCAGTACTCGATGGTGCGCGTTACATTTTAATGGAGCGCTTTGCTGAAGATGCAGAGTTGCTGCGTAAAGTGCGCCAGCACTTATTACAGCAAGCGGTACTTGAAAGCCGCATGGTGAAAGGCAAAGAGAAAGAAGGCGCTAAATTCCGCGACTATTTTGAGCACAATGAGCTGATGAGTAAAATCCCATCTCACCGTGCTTTAGCTATGTTGCGCGGCCGTAACGAAGGCATGTTAAGCCTGTCGATGAACGCCGATCCCGATACTCAAGCGACAGAAGGCAGTTATTGTGAAGTGATTATTAGCGATCACTTTAAGTTAGAACTGACTAACTCTAGCGTTGATGAATGGTTGAAAACCGTTGTGACCTCGACTTGGCGCATTAAAGTGGCTTTGCAAATGGAAACCGAGTTTATCGCTAAGATGCGTGAAAGCGCGGAAGAAGAAGCCATTAGAGTATTTGCCCGTAACTTAGGCGATTTGTTAATGGCAGCTCCAGCTGGTGCAAAAGCAACTATGGGGCTTGATCCTGGTATTCGTACTGGTGTGAAAGTCGCGATTGTTGATAACACCGGTAAGCTGGTGGCCCACACCACTATTTTCCCACATGCACCGCAAAACTTATGGGACAAATCGATTCGTACCTTAAGTAATTTAGTGACCATGCATAAAGTTGAAATTATTGCGATTGGTAATGGTACTGGCTCGCGTGAAACCGACAAACTGACTGGCGAGTTAATCGCTGCCGTAAAAGAAACACATCCGACGCTGACTAAAGTGATTGTGAGTGAAGCGGGTGCATCGGTATATTCAGCCTCTGAGTTTGCTGCTAATGAATTTCCAAATCTTGATGTATCAATTCGTGGCGCGGTATCAATTGCGCGTCGTTTACAAGATCCGTTGGCAGAGCTAGTTAAAATTGAACCCAAAGCAATTGGCGTTGGCCAATATCAACATGATGTAAGCCAAAGCCAGTTATCACAGTCGCTCGATGCCGTCGTCGAAGACTGTGTTAATGCTGTAGGTGTTGACTTAAATATGGCATCTGCACCGTTATTGGCTCAAGTCGCTGGTTTAACCAAAACCTTAGCTAAAAACGTGGTTGATTTTCGTGATGCTAATGGTCAATTTACCAACCGTAAACAGCTATTGAGTGTGGCTCGTTTAGGGCCTAAAGCTTATGAGCAAGCTGCGGGATTTTTACGTATCCGTAATGGTGATAATCCATTGGATTCGTCATCAGTTCACCCAGAAGCGTACAGTTTAGTTGAGTCGATTGCTGGCGCTAAGCAATTACCATTAACTGAGCTTATTGGTAACAGTGATTTGTTAAAGCAGATTAATGCTGCCGATTTTGTTACCGACGCATTTGGTGTTCCGACCATTAATGATATTTTAGCCGAACTAGACAAACCGGGACGCGATCCTCGTGGTGAGTTTAAAACAGCTACTTTTAAAGACGGTATCGAAGAATTGAAGCACCTTAAAGTCGAGATGATTTTAGAAGGAGTGGTGACCAACGTGACTAACTTTGGTGCATTTGTTGATGTGGGTGTACATCAAGATGGTTTAGTGCATATTTCATCGTTAACCGACAAGTTTGTCAGTGACCCTCATACTGTGGTTAAAGCGGGTGATGTGGTTAAAGTGAAAGTGATGGAAGTGGATATTGAGCGTCGTCGTATTGCGTTAAGCATGCGTCTTGATGAAAAAATTGATACTGAGAAAGCAACCAGACAGTCGCAGGGTAAACCACAAAGTAGTTACCAGAAAAAACCTGCTGCGGGTAAATCTTCAGCTAATTCGCAAAGTGCGGGGAATAATAAATCCGCTAATAAGCCTGTTAAAACGCAGCAAAATGCTGCGATGGGCAATGCGTTTGCTGATGCCTTTGCAAAACTCAAAAAATAGTAAGTTATCGTTTAGCTTAACGTGTAGTTGAATAAAGTATTGATTATTAAAGCCCTTTCATTTCAAATGTGAGGGCTTTTTTTTTCTTTGTCGAGGATTGTCAAACTGAATTAACCAAACAGTAATAATTCAGTTTTTATTAAGCAAATCTTAAGTTTCGCAGTAGAGTATCCTCATCAATCGAGTTCATCGTGAGTGACTATATTGAAATTTCCAACGCAGACATTATCCCGTACTCCCAAAAGAAGTATCAGTTATGAGGCTATGACCTGCATCATTGCCGTGTATTTTGGTTTGGTATTAAATTTTCCGTTAATCCGTAAAATCTATCAATTATCAACAGACGGTCATGTGCTGTTTTCGTTGTCACCCGCGTTGTTATTAAGCTGTTGTTTTATGCTTATTTTTAGCTTGTTTGCATTTAAGTTTGTGTTTAAACCCGTGATGATAGTGTTATTACTTACGTCGTCAGCAGCGATGTATGCCATGTTGAAATACAACGTGATGTTTGATTACGGCATGATTGAAAATATTTTTGAAACCAATTCTGGTGAAGCTATCTCATACATTAACTTATCGTCAGTTGGTTATGTATTTGTATTAGGTGTAGTGCCTTCTGTCTTATTGTATCGCACTCAATTAACGAGTGGTCCTTCACTGGTAAAAATCGTGCTTCGACGAGCTGGTTTTACCGTTCTCAGTATCGGCTTAGTGGGCTTGATGGTGCTGTTTTTTTATAAAGACTACGCGTCAGTGGGTCGTAATAATAGTTATCTGAATAAGATGATTATTCCTGCACATATATTTAATACGGTTAAATATTTAAACAAACGTTACTTTACTGAAAAATTAACCTTTGATCCTATTGGTCAAGACGCACAGTTAACACCTAGTACTAATGGCAAGCCGACTCTTATGGTGTTTGTAGTAGGTGAAACCGCCAGAGCTGAAAATATGGCGTATAACGGTTACCAACGTAACACTAACCCTTACACTGAAAACCTCGACATCATAGCCTTACAAAATGTGTCGTCTTGCGGTACAGCAACAGCACATTCATTACCTTGTATGTTTTCAAATCTAACTCATGACAATTACAATCGTGAAGTTGCAGATGCACGAAATAACATACTGGATGTGATTCAAGCCGCCGGTATTAACGTGACATGGTTTGAAAATGACGGTGGTGATAAAGACGTTGGCTCCCGAATTAATAAGATTGAAATTTCGCCCAGCGAGCCAAATTCATTATGTGATGGCTTAAGTTGTTATGATGCGATTTTAGTTGAAAAGCTCAGCCAAAAATTACAACAAGACAGCGAAGCAAGTGCGCTTTCTGGTAAAGGCTTAGATAATCAATTTATCGCTTTACATACTATTGGTAGCCACGGACCAACATATTGGCAGCGTTACCCAGCCGATAAGGCCTTGTTTACGCCAGCTTGTAGCCGCAGCGACATTGAAAACTGTAATGACCAAGAGATTGTAAACGTATACGACAATACCATTGCCTATACCGATTTTGTGTTGGCAGAAACGATTAATGTGCTTAAGCAGTATCAAGACAAATATAGCGTCGCACTGGTGTATTTATCTGACCATGGTGAATCGTTGGGTGAAAGTGGAATGTATTTACACGGTACGCCTTACAGCATTGCACCAAGCCAACAAACGCATGTGCCTTGGTTTATGTGGTTACCACAAGATTACACCCAAGCAAAACAGGTTGACCGTGAATGTATTGCCCAGCATGCCTTAAACGGCTCGTATTCACATGACAATTTGTTCCATACATTGTTAGGGCTTTACGGCATCAGCAGTTCGGTACGAGATCCTAAGTTAGATATCACCACCGATTGTAAAATGAACTAGGGATATACCGATGACAATTTCAGCTTCATCATCTACTTCAGATGCTAATGCACCTCAAAACACTACAAAAAGTGCGACAGCTAAGCAACCAAAAATTGTAGTAAAACGCCATGGAATAATGCGCTTACTTTATACCTGTAAACATACGTTTGCTGGGCTAAAGTGGATGTGCCGCAATGAAGCGGCATTTCAACAAGAGTTATTACTGTTTATTCCATTGACAGTGTTTGCGTGTATGGCAAATATTAGTGCAGCGCAATCTGCCATGTTAGTGCTGGCGTTACTATTTGTATTGTTTGCTGAACTGGTTAACACCGCAATAGAAGTGGTGGTTGATCGTATTGGTGTAGAGTTTCATGAGTTGTCGGGTTTAGCTAAGGATATTGCGTCAGCATTTGTGTTTATAAGTATGTTAATGGCTGCAATGGTTTGGTGGGTTATTTTGTGGGCATAATTTGTTAGCATTAGTGTGAAATAATTATCTAAGCACGAGATAGGCAATAGTTTGATGAAGCTAGTTGATAAATGATTTTTTCATTTTGGCTACATCAATCCTAATATGGATATTGGCGTAATGTTGATAAAGGACACTCAATGAAAGTGTTGTTAATTGAAGACTCTGAAGCGCTGCGTCGCGGCATTAGAGTTGGGTTAGACCATTTAGGTTATACCGTTGATGAAACTGGTGACGGTTCAGAGGGCTTAAGCATGGCGCTCATTAATGCTTATGATTTTATTATTTTGGATCTTATGCTGCCTAGTGTAGATGGTCTTAGTTTACTTAAAAGCATTCGTAAGTTAGGTAATCAATCAAAGGTCATTATCTTATCAGCTAAATCTCAAGCAGAAGATCGCGTTGCTGGCTTATTGGCTGGTGCCGATGATTATTTGAGTAAGCCGTTTTCTTTTGATGAGTTACAAGCCCGATTAATTTGCCTAGGTCGCCGCGGTGATCTGAATCAACAATTTAAAACGATTTGTATTGCAGATTTTGTTTTAGACACAAATAATAAATCACTGCATGCAGATGGCCATTACATTGACCTGACTAAAAACGAATTTAAAATTGTTGAATATTTATTTAGCAACCCAAAACAAGTACTTAATCCAGAACAAATCAGCGAAGCGGTAGTGGGATCATTTAATCATTTATCGAAAAATACCATTGAAGCGCATTTATCATCAGTACGAAAAAAGGCTAAAGCGATAGGTATGATATTGCCGATTAAAAATAAACGTGGCTTTGGCTATTTTGTGAGTGAAAATTAATGCGGTCGTTAACCACTAACTTGGTTAATACCATGACTTATGTGGTTTCCGGTATTTTGATTCTGGTTTTTTTTGCGATTGATATCAGTATCGATAATTGGGTTGATGCAGAGTTTGATAACGCATTAACCGACAAGTCTAATTACCTAAAGACCTTAGTTAAAGTGACACCAGAAGGTACCGAATTTGATTTTTCTGGCGAGTTTATGCCTGAGTTTGGTACTTCAACCAAAGCGAGTTTTTTCCAGTTGTGGCAAGGTTCGAACGTATTTGAACGTTCAGAATCGTTAGCGCATTTCGCTGATACTAATTTACTCAAAAAAGACATACCTCTCAATAGTGCCATTTTTGTTGACGTGATATTACCCGATGGCCGGGATGGCCGAGCGATGGTGTCGTATTTTGAGCCGCAAGTGCCTCAAGTTAATCGTCCAATGATGGGCAACGTTGAGCCCATGTGGCTAACCATTGCTATAACGACTGAAGATTTGTCGCAAATTTTGGTCATCATTGATTCTAGTTTGGCCATCGGTTTACTGCTGGTGATTGTGTTGATCCGTTGGGCTGTAGTGAAGGTTATTCATCGTGGTTTGACCCCATTGAACGAATTAAACATGTCGCTCAAAAACGTCGATGTGACCAAAAAGTACATCCCGCTGTCTACTGACTCAGAAGATTATCTTGAAATTGAACCGATACGGAATGAGTTGAATAAGTTTGTCAAAATTAGCCAACAATACTTGCAAACAGAAAAACGCATTACTGCTGATATCGCTCATGAACTGAAAACGCCAATCAGTGAACTGATCAGTTTGAGTGAGATTTATATTCGTTATCCAGACGATGAACGAATTGGCGTTAGCTATAAACAAGATGTGCTCAGTATTAGTTTACGGATGAAAACAATAGTCAATAATTTATTGTTATTGCAACAAGCCACATCAGAAGATATTAATCTGCATCGCCAACATATCAATATCAAAACCTTGATGGGGCAGGTTATTGATGAGTTAGCATTTAAGTATTCAACTATTTATTCTCGTTTGAATATTGAACATAATGTTTTAGATCAGAGCTGCTTTGCTGATGAGTTTTCTTTACACCTCATTTTGACCAATTTATTCGACAATGCATTGTACTATAGCCCGTCAAATTCAGCGGTTTTTATACGATTAGTTTCTGATAATAAAGGATTAACATTCAGTATTGAAAATCAATTAGTGACCAGTATCAATGCGAATGATTTAGATCGGCTCACGTTACCGTTATTCCAGGCCGAAAAGTCGCGTTCTAACGGTGACCGGCATGGATTAGGGTTGGCCATCGTTGAAAATATAGCCAAAGTAAATGGGTTTGAATTTAGTTTTGAATTGATTTCCACAGATAAAATTCTGTTTAGTTTGTTCATCCCAGTGGTAATGGAGAGTTAGGTAACATAATGTTAATTCAAATCACAATAAGCCGATAAATGGTTGAGCTGATAAGTTAATCAGAGGTTAATATAGCGTGTGTATAACTGAACTTTTATTGTCAATTAGAGTCTTATGCTACAGATAGATGTAGTTTTAGATACCTCACTTCTTATGAATTCTGGTTAATCTTCTGATAAATATAGTAATATTATCTTTAGTTCGATTGAGTTAATCATATTATAAAAACAATACTCATCAACATAAGATGCGAGCATTAATTTGTTGTAAATAACAAAATGTTAATTTTGGTCCGACTAGTCGCATATAAGTTTTGCACTTTACCAAATTAACAACCATATCGGAGCACTAAATGGCTGTAAATTCGTTCAATTATAACGCACGATCTCCACTGTTTTCAACACCACATACTTCGCGAAGTTTACTCCAAGTCATTATCATATTTAGTGTTATGTCTCTCATTATTTTGAGCGTGAGTCGCTTAGGTTTATCTTTGTGGCAGGCAGATCGTGTCAGTGATGCACAGGGTTGGGGCTATATCTTTGTTCAAGGGTTACGCGTTGATTTCGCTTCGGTGTGTTGGCTATGGGGCATCGCAGCCCTAGGTACAGTGGTATTTTCTGGTGAGCATTTAGTTGGCCGTGCTTGGGTGATGGTATTGCGAGTGTGGTTAACATTAGGCTTGTGGGTAATTATTTTCCTTGAAGCATCATCGCCATCATTTATTGCCGAATATGGTTTTAGGCCTAACCGTTTATATGTTGAATATCTTGTTTATCCAAAAGAAGTGTTATCAATGTTATGGGCGGGGCGTAAAGGCGAGCTTATTTTATCGGCCGTGATCACCTTAGGTACATTATGGGGTGGTTGGTGGTTTACCGGTAAGCTCACTCAGCATGTGAAATACCCTAAATGGTATTGGCGTCCGGTGCTTGCTGTTATCGTTATTGCCATTACAGTGTTAGGCGCACGATCATCCTTGGGGCATCGACCACTTAATCCTTCACTAGTGGCATTTTCTGATGATCCTTTAATTAACTCTTTAGTGCTTAATTCATCCTTCTCATTAATGTTTGCGCTTAAGCAGATGGATAATGAACAAGATGCATCGAAAGTGTATGGCAAGCTAGCCGATGAAAAAGTCATTGATATTGTACGCCGTGAAAGTGGACGACCAATGAGTTCATTTACCTCACCGACCATCCCTACGTTGTCATTTAACCAAGCCAGCTATACTGGCAAACCAAAGAATCTTGTCATCATTTTACAAGAAAGCTTAGGTGCGCGTTTTGTGGGGAGTTTAGGTGGCTTACCGTTGACGCCTAATATTGACGAGCTATCGCAACAAGGGTGGTTTTTTGAAAATTTATACGCGACGGGTACACGCTCGGTAAGAGGGATTGAAGCGATAACAACCGGCTTTACACCTACGCCAGCACGTGCGGTTGTGAAGCTAGGTAAGAGTCAAACGGGTTTTTTCACCATTGCTGATTTATTGAAGCAACATGGCTATACCACGCAGTTTATTTATGGTGGTGAAAGCCATTTTGATAATATGCGCAGCTTCTTTTTAGGCAATGGTTTTACTGATATTGTTGATCAAGGTGACTATAAAGACCCTGCGTTTGTCGCATCTTGGGGGGTGTCTGATGAGGACTTATTGTTTAGAGCCGATGAAGAATTCTCGCGGATGCACAAAGAAGGTAAACCATTTTTTAGTTTAGTGTTTAGTTCAAGTAATCATGATCCGTATGAGTTTCCAGATGACCGTATTGAGCTGTATGAACAACCACAATACACTATGCATAACGCGGTTAAATATGCTGACTATGCCGTGGGTGAGTTTTTCAAGAAAGCTAAAAAATCAGATTACTGGAAAGATACTTTATTCCTGATTGTTGCCGATCATGACAGCCGAGTGGGTGGTGCCGCATTAATACCAGTGTCGCGTTTTCGTATTCCTGGACTTATTATAGGTGATGGGGTTGATGTGAAGCGTGATCAACGCGTTGTCAGTCAAATTGATATGGCACCCACGTTAGTTTCATTGTTGGGTATTTCAGATAGCTATCCAATGTTAGGTCGTGATCTCACCAAAATGCCAGACTCTTGGCCCGGTCGAGCAATGATGCAATATGACAAAAACTTTGGTTTATTGGAGGGGGATAAAATGACTATTTTACAGCCTGAATTACCTCCTGAAAGTGTGACTTATGATTTTGTTTCTGAAAAACTGACTCCGACAACATTGAATGATTCCCAAGCAGAAACAGCTTTAGGTTGGGCATTGTGGGGCAGTATAGCGTACAACAACATGTTGTATCGTACAGCTAATTCTGAGGCTAAACCGACACTGGTTGAGATGGCGCCCACGGAAGTATCACGCTAAAATTTGTAGTTGAGACTCATTATTTGGAGCGGATTGTTGTTGATAAAATTGACCAATCCGTTGACCAAATTGTTGGTAAGTAGCTTTAGATACTCCGGTATCGAGTGTTTGGCGCTGACGGGGTTCTGGTGTTGTTTTAGCGTTTGTCGATTGTGTTTTTAGTTGAATATCTTTACGTTGCAGCGCCGGGGTTTGGCTCGCCATGATTCTAATGACTTGAGGCCGAATGGCTGACGAGGTAATGGCTTTAGATTCTACTGTTTGTTGAGTGGCACTTTGTTGTTGTCGTTTAGCTTGCTCTTGCTGCTGTTTTCTCTCTGCGACAGTGTAAGGCGTAGCACGTTCATTTTGTTGATTTAATGGACGTTCTGCATGCTCTTTTGTCGGTTCTTGTGGCGGAATAATTGGCGGTTTTTGTTGATTGTCCACTCGCGCAAGATCCGTCGCAACATTTGAAGTTGCTAACGGTACTTGAGGATAATGAGTGTTAATTATCATGTTGGCCTTGTCAATACGACGCCTTGGCTAAATTATAGTCAATATTTGACCAAGGCTAAAGGGCTATTAAGTATTTTTAGCGGTATTTTGTGAGCCAAGGTAATAAATGGTCTAAAAATGCATCTGGATGCGAAATAAACGGCGCATGGGATGCTTTATGAAGCAGCACATCTTCAATGTTGTTACTACTAGGCAATAACGAGATAATCTTTCTCGGTACCAAACTATCTAACCTTCCCCAAATACGTAACCATGGCTGCTGAATTTGAGTGATCGTGGCGCGTAAATCAACTTGCGCTAACATATCCAATCCTTGGGATAATCCTTGTTGCGTCGGCAACGGTTTACTTAACACTAGGCTTTTTATTTGTTGGATTTCAGATTTGGGATTGTCACTTCCCATGGCTTGAATTGCCAAAAATCGTTCAACAGAACGGGACAAGTTACGGTCTAATTGACTTGAGAATTGCGCCAATACATCAGGTTGAATACCAGACCAAGATGGGGTTGAATGATCTTTCTCGTGTGCCAAAAAACTTTCGCGGGCCATAAAACAGGGTGATGAGGCAATAGTGACTAATGCTGCCACTGAATCAGGGTAATCAATGGCTACTTGGCTAGCGATTAACCCACCCAACGACCAACCAATCCAAATAGCCTGCGGTGGAAGTTGCTCTGCAAGTGCTTGCGCCCATTGAGTTATGCCTCCATTGATATTAGGGCTTAGACCAAACCCCGGCAAATCTACATAATGCACTCTATACTGGTGCAATGCGTTTTTTAATGGACTAAAGACTTGGTTATTCACACCCCAACCGTGCAATAACACGATGTCTTGGCCTTGTGAGCCTACGGTATCAATATGCAATGCAGGAAAACTCACGGTTAACACCTCTTAAGAGTCTATTTAATGGAATGAATAGCCAATGCCGCCAATCAATAATTCAATCGACATCGCCCATATATTACGTATATGCGTCAAGCGCGTTCAGCGTTTTAGGGTGATTTTACTAGGCAGTTTACCCAACCGTTGCTTGCTGTGCCAGCAAAGGATAGATCAAACGGGTTATCAGCAGTTGTTTCCCAATCAAGTGCTCACAGGTGTTTGCCAAGTGTGTTTAGCCGCGAGTTTGTATCAACATGAAGTGTGCTTAGGTTGTGGTCGCGAAATAGCGTTGCTTCAGGCTTATTGTGGTCAATGCCTTAAACACAGCCCTAATTGGGTGGTGGCCCCTTGCAGCTATCATCAAGGATTAGGACCGGTTATTGCCGCCATTAAATACCAACAGCAGTGTGCAGCGCTTAACGCGATTACTCAACAATTGGCCTGTCGAATCGCTTTGTTAATCAAGCATGGCATTATTAGACGGCCGCAAGTGTTAATCCCAGTTCCGTTACATCCTAACCGTTTACGTCAGCGAGGGTTTAATCAAGCTTGGCTCATTGCTAAAGAGTTAAGCCTATTAATAGATATCCCTCTAGACGACCGCTGTTTAGTTCGGATTGTTGATACTTTGCCGCAAACTGGACTAGCGGGTAAGCAGAGGCGTAAAAACTGCCATGGTGCATTTGCATTACAACCAAGCATGGCATATCAGCGTGTTGCGTTGATTGATGATGTTGTCACTACCGGAACCACCGTAGATGAAATTGCACAATTATTTAGTTTACAATTTGTCCATGTACAAACTTGGTGCCTTGCGCGTGCTGAAGCGCCGGGATTGTTAGATTAAATCTTTTTAAGGGTAGATTAACCTAGGTTTAGGTTAGATTAATTCGATTTGAGTAAGAACAAGATTTTTTGTAAATAAAAACAATTAATTAATATGTCTTGTAGCCCCCGGTATATAGGGCATTGCAGTTTTTTTAGGGTTAAAAAAAGTTGAACTGGATCATTTTTTCGAGATCAAATCCCACGGACACTACAAAGCCAATGCAACACAGAGTATCATATGTCTAATTCTTACTAATTTACTCAGGTATTCCCTGACGGAGCAGGTTTTTATGATCACCATTACCGATACAGCTCAGGCCCATTTCGTCAAACTATTGGCCGACCAGCCGGAAGGTACGCACATTCGTGTGTTTGTTATCAGCCCAGGTACTGCACAAGCAGAGTGTGGTGTGTCTTATTGTCCACCTGATGCCGCTGAAGCTGATGATGTAGAACTTCCATTTAATGGCTTTAGTGCAATGGTTGATGAAAAGAGCGCACCGTTCTTAGATGATGCCAGCATTGATTTTGTGACCGACCAGCTAGGTTCGCAACTGACATTAAAAGCACCTAACGCCAAAATGCGTAAAGTGTCTGGTGATGCACCATTAGTTGAACGTATTGAATACGTTATTCAATCAGAGATTAATCCACAACTTGCCAGCCATGGCGGTAACATCATGTTAGTAGAAATTACTGACGCAGGTGTTGCAGTATTGCAGTTTGGCGGTGGATGTAACGGTTGCTCAC
>NZ_JACJFI010000103.1 GCF_014164505.1 Shewanella sp. SG41-4
CTAAGCGTTAAGCCCTAGCTTTGAAGGGAGCTAGAACCTAATACCTAGTACCTAGAACCTAGTACCTAAGACCTAATAATGTAAGTCTTAAGCTTTTAATCTCAACGATAAATCTAATGCTTTGACATGTTTAGTCAGGGCGCCTACTGAAATATAATCAACGCCAGTTTGTGCGAAGGTGGCTAGGGTGTCTAACGTGACATTGCCTGAAACCTCTAATTTAGCGCCTTTGCCTTGGTCTTTATAACGATTATTAAGGCTGACTGCGTCGACCATCATGGTGACGTCAAAGTTGTCGAGCATAATGATATCGGCTCCGCCATCAAGTGCTTGGGTTAGTTCGTCAAGTGACTCAACTTCGACTTCTACCGGCTTGCTATCATCTAAAGCGCGTGCAGCTGTAATGGCTTTTGAAATACCGCCACAAGCCATTATGTGGTTTTCTTTAATTAAGAACGCATCAAATAAACCAATGCGATGGTTTTTGCCGCCACCGCAGGTGACTGCGTATTTTTGAGCGGTTCGAAGCCCTGGGATGGTTTTGCGGGTATCGAGCAATTGGGTATGGGTACCTGCAAGCTTATTAACGTAGCGTTTGGTTAAGCTGGCTACCCCTGACAAAGTTTGAATGAAGTTCATGGCCGTACGTTCGCCAGTTAAAATAGCGCGTGCTGGGCCAGATAGTTCGCATAATACTTGATTGGCCACAATTAAATCACCGTCATCGACATGCCAATGCAGCGCGACTTCACTGCCTAGTTGGTTAAATACTTGCTCTGCCCACGCTTTGCCGCAAAAAACCCCATCTTCACGGGTGATTAACGTGCCGGAAACATGTTTGTCTGCAGGGATAAGCTGAGCGGTAATATCAGCATTGAGCATGTCGTGAATGGTATTATTGGCTGTGTGACCTAAGTCTTCATCAAGCGCTGTTTGTACAGCATGGCGGATGTCGTTTTCTAACATAAGCAAAGTCCTTGCTAAAGAGCGTAATAAGGCTAAACAGTATCTGCATTTAACAGAGTGTTTATTACAGAGAGCATTTGTTAAAGATTACCATAACTTGGTCATATACTGACACTATCAAGTCGGCAATTTTCAGCATTTGTATTCCAGTTTACTACTGTTAAATGTAGATTGAGAATGGTTAAATAAGCTTAACTTTGGATACTAAACTGTTATTAAATAGCCCCCTAATACGTTAACGGTATTGCATTGACTTACAATCGGCCTGTATCTGATGCTAGCGGTAAGAGACTGGGCATTGTTAGCAAAGCAAATGACAAGTTTGATATCAAATAGGTCAAGTCTCCTGATTATGGCTTACAATCCCATCTGTTAATTCTAGTTGAGGTTATGTCGTTATGTTTAAAGGATGGATATGCTCAAAGGCTTATTAGAACAAGGTTGGTTAGCCAGCGCTAGAAAGTGTATTTCGCCACATTTTAATGTGAGACCCACTAATGAGGTTAGTTTGTTGGTGATCCACAACATTAGTTTACCTGCAGGGTGTTTTGGTTTGCCGCACATTGATGCACTTTTTCAAGGCTGCTTAGATATTAATGCTGACGACAGTTTTGCTGAATTGGCCGGTTTGCAAGTTTCGGCACACTTTTTAATTCGCCGTGATGGTGACGTGGTGCAGTATGTTAGTTGCGATGACAGAGCATGGCACGCTGGTATCTCAGAGTTCAACGGGCGTAAGGGCTGTAACGACTTTGCTATTGGCATTGAGCTGGAGGGCACCGATAGTAGTGGTTATACCGATGAGCAATATCATCAATTAATG
This sequence comes from Shewanella sp. SG41-4, assembly GCF_014164505.1. Lineage (GTDB taxonomy): Bacteria > Pseudomonadota > Gammaproteobacteria > Enterobacterales > Shewanellaceae > Shewanella. The sequence continues at coordinate 1,790 of NZ_JACJFI010000103.1, forward strand.
CTGTTAACATTGGAGTTAATGGCGCAGTATCCTATGATTAACGTAAATAATATTGTCGGCCATTGTGATATCGCGCCAGGGCGTAAAACAGACCCAGGTTTTAGTTTTGATTGGCCTCGATATAAGCAAGCCATTAACATTGCTTAAGCTAGTTAGCGGGCTCAGCCGTTGTTGGAGTGCATTTGTTAGATAAACATTTGTAGCCATGGCCCACGTAAGCATTGTTCTTTAATGGCCACAGCAGCAACTGAATAGAAGTTAAAAGGATATTCATGGCGTTATTTTCATTATTAGTGGCAATTCTAGTTGAGCGTATGAAGCTTCTGCCGAGTGGTTGGCAGTTTGATAGTGTTATGACGCGTTACCAAAAGCAATTTTGGGATAGCCAATCACTGAGATCAGAATTGAGCGTCGTGATTGCAATAGTATTACCCGCCTTATTAGTGTTGTTGATCAGTTTTCTGCTTGATGACATTTTTTTTGATTTATTGAGCTTGTTGTTTTGGGTATTGATATCGATTATTTGCTTTAGTCACCAATCATTACGAAGTGTGTTTAAACAGTATATTCAAGCGGCATGTCGCGGCGATGTACAGGCTTGTTACCGTTATGCCAGCGAGTTGGACTCTACAGAGCATTTGGATGTAGTGGATGAGCAGGATTTAGGTCGCAAAGTGGGCCAAATAGTCGCGTGGATTAATTACCGTTATTACGGTGCTGTTGCGTTGTATTTGATATTTTTAGGCCCCGTGGGTGCAATTTTATATTGTACAGTGCGTTTTTATAGTGAGTATAACAGCAAGCATAAACTCGACATGCCATTGGTCGACCAACTACAAATGATATTTGACTGGTTACCAAGCCGGGTATTTAGTTTTGGTTATGTGCTAAGTGGCCAGTTTAGTGAAGGGTTAAGTGCTTGGCGACAATATGGTTTAAGTGTTAATACCGATGCTAAAACGATAGTGACCCATACTGCAATTGCGGCAGAGTCTTTACCTGAAGCAGGGGAAGCGCCGTTGAGTGTGCAATCTACCTTGGCGTTACTGGCATTAAGTAAGCGTAATTTTGTGTTACTGCTAACCATGGTTTCTGTATTAACTATTTTTGGTTTTGTGAGTTAGCTAGATTCTAGGCTTGGCTTCTGGGGCGTAATCCGTCCTGCGAGGACCGCTTTGCTGCTGAGGTTTTAAAGCACTTAGCAGCAAGCGCTCTAAGCTTTTAGCTTGCATAGGATCTCGCAGGGTCACTGCTAGTGATTGCTTTTTACTAAGATTTTACCTCTTCGCTTATCTAGCGTTGAGATTAATGTGGATAAATGGTCTGACCCCTTAAGCATAAATATCGGTTATGCTCTTGGCTTGAGCGTTTTAAACAAAGCGGTGTTCTTTTGTCGGTATTCTGATAACTAGACATGGCTTGTATGATTTGATAAAGTGCGCTCTCTCATATTAATTGGTAAGACCAATTGACAATTGCTTGTTTAGGGAGCAGAGCGCCAGATGGCTTATATAAAGATTACCCAGCCAAAAATTTCTGATGTGATCATGGAGCAATTAGAGCGGATGATCCTAGAAGGCAGTTTACAGCCAGGTCAGAAACTACCTCCTGAACGCGAACTCGCGGTGCAATTTGAAGTGTCTCGTCCTTCGTTACGTGAAGCAATTCAAAAATTAGAAGCAAAAGGGTTGCTCATGCGTCGTCAAGGCGGTGGCACCTATGTTAAAGAACAACTTTGGCAAAGTCTTGCCGATCCTATCGTTGAATTAATGCATAACGACTCTGAAAGTCAGTATGACTTACTCGAATTCCGTCACGCCACTGAAGGCATGATGGCGTATTATGCTGCGCTGCGCGGCACCGATGCGGATATGCAAAATATTCAAAAACGAATTGTTGAAGTAGAAGCTGCGACGAATATTGAAGCAAAAGCAGCTGCGATTGTACGTTTTTATCGTGCGGTTGCAGAAGCATCACACAATGTTGCGATGTTGCATTTAGTATTAAGTTTAACCCCTGTGTTGCACAAAAATGTGGCACAAAATCTGGAGCTTTTAAGCATACGCGAAGAAGCTTCTACCATGGCAAATGAACACAGGCATGCATTACTGGCTGCGATTATACGCCGGGACCCAGACGCTGCACGTGAAGCTTCGAATGAGCACTTAAGCTACATCGAAGAAGTCATGTTGTCAGTAAGAGAAGAAGACAGTCGGTTGCAACGTAGTTTGCGCCGTTTAAAGAGCGGCGTGTAGCACTTGTCACTTTGAATAAGAATACACTTTTGTTGTGTCAACAAGCAGCAAAAAGCCGAAATATAATCCGTATATAGAGAAGGACTGCGAGATGTCTGAAGATATGCTTCAAGATTTAGACCCATCAGAAACCCAAGAATGGGTAGATGCTCTACAAGCTGTATTAGAGCAAGAAGGGCCTGAACGTGCACACTTTTTACTCGAAAAATTAATCGACAAAGCGCGTCGTAACGGTACTCACTTACCTTACAATGCGACAACTGCGTATTTAAACACTATTCCAGCAGGCCAAGAACCAAATATGCCTGGCAACCAAGAAATGGAACGCCGTATTCGAGCGATTATTCGTTGGAATGCATTGGCGATGGTGTTACGTGGTTCTAAAAAAGATTTAGAGCTTGGTGGCCATATTTCAAGTTTCGCGTCTAGCGCAACAATTTACGATGTGTGTTTTAACCATTTCTTCCGTGCGCCGAATGAGCATGACGGTGGTGATTTGGTGTATTTCCAAGGCCATATCGCACCCGGTATTTATGCGCGTTCGTTCCTTGAAGGCCGTATTACTGAAGATCAAATGGCTAACTTCCGTCAAGAAGTCGATGGCAAAGGTCTTTCTTCGTACCCACACCCTAAGTTAATGCCTACTTACTGGCAGTTCCCGACGGTATCGATGGGTCTAGGTCCTATTCAAGCGATTTACCAAGCGCGTTATTTGAAGTATTTAACTGACCGTGGTTTAAAAGATTGTTCTAAGCAGACAGTTTACTGTTTCTTAGGTGACGGTGAGTGTGATGAGCCAGAAGCATTAGGTGCTATCGGTTTAGCTGCACGCGAAGAATTAGATAACTTAGTGTTTATCGTTAACTGTAACTTACAGCGTCTTGATGGCCCTGTTCGTGGTAACGGTAAAATCATCCAAGAACTTGAAGGCGAATTCCGCGGCGCAGGCTGGGAAGTGGTTAAAGTGATTTGGGGACGCTATTGGGATCCATTATTGGCTCGTGATACTAGCGGTAAATTATTACAGTTAATGGAAGAAACCGTAGACGGTGAATACCAAAATTGTAAAGCCAAAGGCGGCGCGTATACGCGTGAGCATTTCTTTGGTAAGTACCCTGAAACTGCCGAAATGGTTGCTAACATGTCAGATGATGACATTTGGCGCTTAAACCGTGGTGGTCATGATCCTGTTAAAGTTTACGCTGCACTTGAACATGCACAAAAAACTAAAGGTCGCCCAACCGTTATTTTAGCTAAAACAGTTAAAGGTTACGGTTTAGGTGATGCGGGTGAAGGTAAAAACATCGCTCACAACGTGAAGAAGATGGGTGCTGAATCTATTCGCTATTTCCGTGATCGTTTCAATATTCCGATCCCTGATGACCAGCTAGAAGATCTGCCTTTCTATCACCCAGGTCCAGACTCTGAAGAAGTGAAATACTTAAAGAGTCGCCGTGAAGCATTATTAGGTTATTTACCGCAACGTCGTGAAAAGTTCACTGAAGAGTTAGAAATTCCTTCATTGAAAATTTTCGATTCGATTTTAAAAGGCTCAAATGGCCGTGAAATCTCGTCAACAATGGCGTTTGTTCGCGTACTAACCGCTTTGTTGAAAGACAAAGGTATTGGCAAGCGTATTGTGCCAATTATTCCTGATGAAGCGCGTACTTTTGGTATGGAAGGTTTATTCCGTCAAGTGGGTATTTATGCTCACGAAGGCCAAAAATATATTCCACAAGATTCTGATCAAGTGGCGTACTACCGCGAAGATAAAACCGGTCAGGTTTTACAAGAAGGTATTAACGAATTAGGCGCAATGTCATCTTGGGTATCAGCTGCAACTAGCTACTCAGTTAACAACATGCCAACAATTCCGTTTTACATCTACTACTCTATGTTCGGTTTCCAACGTATTGGTGACATGGCATGGGCTGCTGGCGATATGCGCGCACGTGGTTTCTTAGTCGGCGGTACTTCTGGTCGTACAACATTGAACGGCGAAGGTTTGCAGCATCAAGATGGTCACAGCCACGTATTGGCTAACACTATTCCAAACTGTATTTCTTACGATCCAACTTACGGTTATGAAATTGCGGTGGTAGTGCAAGATGGTATTCGTCGTATGTATGGCGAAAATCAAGAAGATATCTTCTTCTACCTCACCACAATGAACGAAAACTACGTTCAGCCAGAAATGCCAGCCGGTGCCGAAGAGGGCATTGTAAAAGGTATTTACAAGCTTGAGACAGTTGCCGGTAGTGGTAAAGGTAAAGTGCAGTTAATGGGTTGCGGTACGATTCTTGAAGAAGTGCGTAAAGCAGCACAAGCATTAGCAAAAGACTTTGGCGTAAGCGCAGATGTGTTTAGTGTTACTAGCTTTAACGAGTTAACTCGTGACGGCCAAGCAGCAGAGCGTTGGAACATGTTGCACCCAACTGCTGAACCTAAGCAAGCATATATCAGCCAAGTATTATCTGCAGACGCGCCAGCGATTGTGGCTACTGACTACATGAAAATATACGGCGAGCAATTACGTGCCTTCGTACCGACAGACTATAAAGTACTCGGTACTGATGGTTTTGGTCGTAGCGATAGCCGCGCAAACTTACGTCATCACTTTGAAGTAGATGCTAAGTTTATTGTTATTGCGGCACTGAAGTCTCTTGTTGAGCGTAATGAAATGCCAGTTGAGGTGTTGACTAAAGCCATCACTGAATATGGTATTGATGCTGACAAGATCAACCCACAGTTCGCGTAAGGGGATACAAAATGGCTGAATTAAAAGAAGTTTTGGTTCCTAATATCGATACTGATGCAGTACAGGTTATTGAAATTTGTGCTGCGGTTGGTGATTATCTTGAAAAAGAAGCATCAATCATTACAGTTGAAAGCGATAAAGCGACCATGGACATTCCAGCACCTTTTGCTGGTACGTTAACAGAGTTAAAAATCGCCGTTGGTGATACCGTTTCTGAAGGTACCTTAATTGCGATGATGAGTGCAGCTAACGCTGCACCTGCTAAAGCCGAAGCGCCAGCTCCTAAAGCTGAAGCGCCAGTGGCACAAGCTGCAGCTCCTGCACCAGTGACGCCTGTTGCCGCACCAAGTGCGGGAAGTTCAGAAGTCATTGAAGTAAAAGTACCTGATATTGGTGGCGACACGGATGTGTCTGTCATTGAAGTATTGGTTGCTGTTGGCGATAGCATTGACGTTGATACGGGGTTAATTACCTTAGAAACTGATAAAGCAACAATGGATATACCGTCACCTAAAGCAGGTGTGGTTAAATCCGTGACTGTGGCCGTTGGCGACAAAGTATCTGAAGGTTCATTGGTTATTACGTTAGAGGTTGCTGGCTCTGTATCTGTTGCAGCGGCACCTGTTGCATCTGCGCCACAAGCAGCACCGGTAGCTCAAGCGGCTCAGGCTCCAGCAGCACAAACCGCAACGACAACTCAAGTACAAGAAATTCATGTACCTGATATTGGCGACGCTAATGATGTTGATATTATCGAAGTGTTGGTTGCTGTTGGTGATGAAATCACTGCAGATCAAGGGTTAATTACCCTTGAAACAGACAAAGCTACCATGGAAGTGCCAGCACCGTTTGCCGGTAAATTAGTGTCATTAACAGTTAAAGTGGGCGATAAAGTGTCTCAAGGTAGCTTAATTGCGACTATTGAAACCACTAGCTCTGCACCAGTAGCGCAAGCTGCTCCTGCTCAAGCCGCACCCGCTGTACCAGCTCCAGCAATGGCAGCAAGTCGTCCATCAGCTCCGCCAGTGCCGTTTCATCCTAGCGCTGCCGTGACTGCGTCAACAGGCGTTGTTCATGCATCGCCTGCGGTACGTCGCTTAGCGCGTGAGTTTGGTGTTGATTTAACTAAGGTTTCTGGCACAGGTCGTAAATCGCGTATTTTGAAAGAAGACGTGCAAGCGTTTGTTAAATACGAATTATCACGCCCTAAAGCAACGGCTGCTACAGCGGTTTCTGGTGGTGCTGGTGGCTTAAACGTGATTGCAGCGCCTAAAGTTGATTTCAGTAAGTTTGGTGAAGTGGAAGAAATACCACTAAGCCGTATCCAGAAAATCTCTGGTCCTAACTTACATCGCAACTGGGTAACCATTCCACATGTTACTCAGTTTGACGAAGCTGATATCACTGAGATGGAAGCATTCCGTAAGCAGCAGAACGATCTTGCTGCTAAGAAAAAAGCGGATTACAAGATCACTCCATTAGTGTTCATGATGAAAGCGGTTGCCAAAGCATTAGCTGAGTTCCCAGTATTTAACTCTAGTTTGAGTGCTGATGGTGAGTCGCTTATTCAGAAGAAGTACTTCCACATTGGTGTTGCTGTTGATACACCAAACGGCCTAATGGTTCCGGTTGTACGTGACGTTGATAAGAAAGGCATTGTTGAATTGTCGCGCGAGTTAACCGACATTTCTATCCGTGCTCGTGATGGCAAACTTAAGTCTGCTGACATGCAAGGTAGCTGTTTTACTATTTCAAGTTTAGGTGGCATTGGCGGTACGGCATTTACGCCGATTGTTAACTACCCTGACGTGGCGATTTTAGGTGTATCAAAATCTGAGATTAAGCCAAAGTGGAACGGTAAAGAGTTTGAACCTAAATTAATGTTGCCGTTATCGTTGTCATATGACCATCGCGTTATTGATGGCGCAATGGCTGCACGCTTTAGTGTGACCTTGTCTGCGATACTATCAGACATTCGTACATTGATTTTATAACCCAAAAGGTCGCTCATATGAGCGACCTTTTTATTGTGATCGGTTTCAAACAAATTGATTTGAGTATAAAATGCGCCCATCCCAATTTTTTAGTCCACAATTGAAAGAAATTGGAAGTGAAACGTAAGTTTCAAGCTGGCGACATCGACATTTGGGCCGATCCGTCTTTCACACGGAATGAACAAGATTAGAGGAAATCATGAGCAACGAAATCAAAACTCAAGTAGTCGTACTAGGAGCAGGCCCAGCAGGTTATTCTGCGGCGTTTCGTGCTGCTGACTTAGGCTTAGACACCATAATTGTTGAGCGTTTCAGTACCCTTGGTGGTGTGTGTCTGAATGTTGGCTGTATCCCTTCAAAAGCACTATTGCACGTAGCAAAAGTCATTGAAGAAGCCAAAGCTGTTGCTGACCATGGTGTTGTTTTTGGTGAGCCAAAGATTGATTTAGACAAATTACGTGGTTTTAAAAACAAAGTAATTAGCCAGTTAACGGGCGGATTAGGCGGAATGTCTAAAATGCGTAAAGTTAACGTGGTTAATGGTTTTGGTAAATTTACTGGTCCTAATAGCTTAGAAGTCACTGCAGAAGATGGCACTGTGACTGTTGTTCAGTTTGAACAAGCGATTATTGCTGCCGGTTCACGTCCAATTAAATTGCCATTTATTCCACATGAAGACCCACGTATTTGGGACTCAACTGATGCACTTGAACTGAAAGAAGTTCCTGGTAAGTTATTAGTAATGGGTGGCGGTATTATCGGTCTAGAAATGGGTACTGTGTATTCATCTTTAGGAAGCGAAATTGACGTGGTTGAAATGTTTGACCAAGTTATTCCTGCTGCAGATAAAGACGTTGTCCGTGTATTCACTAAGCAAATCAAGAAGAAGTTTAATCTTATTCTTGAAACTAAAGTGACCGCAGTTGAAGCAAAAGACGACGGTATTTACGTAACAATGGAAGGCAAGAAAGCACCTGCTGAACCTGTTCGTTACGATGCTGTTTTAGTGGCAATTGGTCGCTCACCAAATGGTAAGTCTCTTGCTGCTGAAAAAGCCGGTGTTAATGTTGATGAGCGCGGCTTTATCAATGTTGATAAGCAGTTACGTACTAACGTACCGCACATTTATGCTATCGGTGATATCGTTGGTCAACCTATGTTGGCTCATAAAGGTGTGCATGAAGGTCATGTTGCCGCTGAAGTTATTGCTGGTATGAAGCATTACTTTGACCCTAAAGTAATTCCTTCAATTGCTTATACTGACCCAGAAGTAGCATGGGTAGGTCTCACTGAGAAAGAAGCAAAAGAGCAAGGTGTTGCTTATGAAACTGCTACTTTCCCTTGGGCTGCTAGCGGCCGTGCAATTGCATCTGATTGCAGCGAAGGCATGACCAAGTTAATTTTCGACAAAGAAACTCATCGTATCATCGGTGGTGCTATTGTTGGTGTTAACGGTGGCGAATTATTAGGTGAAATTGGCCTAGCGATTGAGATGGGTTGTGATGCTGAAGACTTAGCATTAACCATTCATGCTCACCCGACTTTATATGAATCAATCGGTTTAGCGGCTGAAATGTATGAAGGTTCAATTACTGACTTACCTAACCCTAAAGCGGTTAAGAAGAAGTAATTTACGCTGAGACTTGATGACATAAAGCACTCCTTTTAGGGGTGCTTTTTTTTACCTATATTTAATTTATAGACTAGTCTTAGGTAGGAGTATTACTTTTTGTGGGTAATAATGTTAAAACATTAATATTGTTTATAAAAAGCACAATAAATAATCGCTACAAATGGCTATCAAATATTAAACAGAGTTGTTTCCCGCTCCGTGAAAACATTTTTATCGTTTGTGCCATTTACTGAGTCATTAAATAAAATACTAACCATTGCAGGCTTATCGGTACGTGATAACGATGAGTACAAATATCATTTTTTGAGGTATAGGCTTAATTTATGTTCAGAGCGGTATTTTTTTGTTTCGTTAGTGTGATTGTTTATTCACACTCTGCTGCACCTTCGAGTGCAGCAGATATTGTTCAGCGAGTATTTACTGCACGAGATGGGTTAGCTAATGCCACCATTCAGGATATTAGTTTTGACCATTATGGATTTGTATGGCTGGCTACTCAACAAGGTCTTTACCGCGTTAGTAACAGTAAAGCTAGGCGTATTGATAAAGTCGGCTTTGACTCTGTACTTGATGATGAACTGATTACAATCTTGGTGAATTCTGGCCAAGAGCATTTACTTGTTGGCACTAATTCCTCTTTATATTTATACAACATTTTAGATAATCACTTCAGCTTACTGCTTAAACCTAAAGATAATGAAACTGCTCACCTCAATCATAGTATTAGGGTAGTTGCCACTCAACGTCAGATTGATGGACGGTTATTGTTATTAACTTATTCTGGCCAAGTTTATTATTTTAATGACACTTCTCAGCAGTTATCTTTATCTCCAAGTCATTCATTTGATAATAATTTAACGTGGCGTAATGCACTTGAACTCCACAACACACAATATTTGTTTTCCACTAATAATATACTCCAGCTTCATCAGGCAGATGGAACCTTCGTCGGCTTGTTTCCATGGTCAGATAAAAATGGTTCAATCAGAAAGTTGTTTCAAGATAAACAACAACGCGTGTGGATGTTAACTTCGAAAGGTTTATATCAGGTCAATATTGACAGTCTTACTGTGCAATTAGTGCCTGAGATTCCTTATTATGTTGAGCAAATGGACCAAGACCTTAATGGTGATTTATGGATTTCAAGCCGAGCAGGATTGATTTTTTGGAGCCAAGAAAACAACATATTAACGCTCTACCGTGACGAGCTTAAACAACGAGCAAATATTGATTACATCCATGATATGGCGGTAGATGCCAATGGGCTGTTATGGATTGGTGGTTCTGGTGATGGCCTAGCGGTCATAGCAGGTAAGCCGAGCTTTTTAATTGACGATTATTCTAAAAAACCTCCTTACCTACTTGATAACGAAATGGTGTGGTCGGTTCACAGCGAAGGTGAAAAGGTGTGGTTTGGCACTGATGGTGGTTTGTCTGTCGTTAACGCTCAGAATCAAACTTCAACCATGATCATCCCATCAGGATTTGAACTCAATGACAGTATTTATGCGATAGAATCCTTAGACCTTGATCACCTTGTGTTAGCCACCACAAGTGGCTTATATGTTGTCAATAAATTAACCAATACCAGTACGCGTTTTGCGGAGTGGAGTGGTGGTAAAGAGTCACTGCAAGATAGAGTTGTAATCAGCATTTATCGTGATGAGTTGTTTAACGATGTGATGTGGTTTGCAACCACCAAGGGTTTGTATTATTGGAAAAACGGCAATGATGATTTGAAATTACAAGTACTTGCTGACGGTCAGCAGTCTTTAGATAAAACGTCGTTCAATGCGATCTTAAGAGGTGACCAGGATCGTCTGTGGATAGCTGGAGGAAAGCATTTTGGTTATTTATCCACGACGAATCAATATGTCTCAAAATTGGATATATTTGCAACCTTTACAAATATTCCGATAATAAACAGACTTCTACAAGTTGCGCCCAATATTATCTGGATAGGCACTTCCCAACAGGGTGTTTATCAATTTAATACTCAGACCGATGAAATCATTTCGCTAGATCAACAGTGGAAGATCGATTGTAAAGTGGTGTTCTTTTTACAGGACACAGAAACAGACCATATCGTTGGCTGCGCCAGTGCGATTATTAAGGTTAATAAAGCTACAGGTAAAGTTAGTTCGTTTAGTCATAAAGATGGTTTTATTTCCGATGAATTTAATGAGTCGGCAAAATTTTATGATCCTGCGAAAGGCTTTTTTGTGGGTACGCCAGATGGTGCAATGTTAATCGACCTCAATAAACTGGCGCCTCGTACTGTTAACGATAAAGTGATACTGGAATCTGTATCAGTGTTCTATGAGAGCAATACTGAGGTTTATCTCATTCCCAGCCAATTGTCGCAAGTCGAGCCAGGAGCAAGCCTAATTAGTTTCCAAATCGCCATACTCGATTACCTTGATGATAAACCGATGACCATACAATATCGTTTGGTTAAGAATGGCTCCGACTCTGGGAATTACGTGCTATTAGAAGGCCAGTCACAGATTAATATTACTGGTTTAAGTGCCGGGGCGTATGCACTTGAGCTTTTATATAAAAGAAATGGCATTTGGTCGAGTGAGCCATTTCAATATCGATTTACTGTGAAGCAGTTTTGGTGGCGATCACAACAATTTATCGGCGCATTGATTTTTAGTGTGTTGCTTATCATCACGATTTTTTTGTTATTTAGACAGCGGCAAATTAATCGCTTCAAGCTAATGAATCATGCATTGGTAGAAAGTGACGAACGCTTGCGCCAATCGTTAAAAGGCAGCGATTCGGACCTATGGGAATGGCATCAATCGACACAAGTTCTGTCACTTGATAACCGAGGTGGCGTTTTAGGGCCAGAGCCACATATTGACGTCAAGCTAGCAGATATCCCAATACATCAAGACGATATTGAGAGAATCACATCTATTTGGCAGAACTTTGTTATCGGTAAAGCAGAAACGCTTAATATTGAGTATCGATACCAAAATAAACATGACCATCAATGGCATTGGTTACGGATTAAAG
>NZ_JACJFI010000104.1 GCF_014164505.1 Shewanella sp. SG41-4
AAGGCTTCTTGCGTCACATCCGCAACATCCGCTTGATTACGAACATATCTGGAAATCAAACTCATCACTTTATTTTGATACTTCAGCACTAACAGGTTAAATGCATTTTTATCGCCTTGCTGTACTCGTTCAACTAATTGTTGATCACTATATTGTCCACTCATCCGAGCCGACTACTCCTAAATCTGTAATGCTGATTTCTCAGTCGCTCGAATCCTGTTCATATAAGTAGACCTACTGATATGAAGAAAGTTCGATATTGAATTAAAAAAATTTAATTTATTTTACATATAAACAAAATATCTAAGCAAAATCACAATAAAATACGCTGTTAAAGTACCCAGTCTTAGTAATTTGATTTACTATGATCAAACCACAAAGCCACACCATGATACCTGATGAAACAAGCAGTTGAACACCAATCTGACATTTTGGTCATCGGCAGCGGTGCTGCAGGACTAACTTTAGCACTACATCTTGCTGAAAAATCAAAAGTAATTCTTCTTTCTAAAGGCCCGCTATCTGAAGGGTCAACTTTGTATGCTCAAGGTGGAATCGCCTCCGTTTTTGATGAAGGCGACACAATTGAGTCCCACGTCAACGATACCTTAATCGCTGGCGCCGGATTATGCGATAAATCAGTTGTGACATACACCGCAGAAAATGCCAAAAGCGCCATGCAATGGTTAATTAATTGTGGTGTGGCATTTGATAAAGAAGAAACCTTAGCTGGAGTCGATAATAGTACCGCCCCCTATCACCTAACTCGTGAAGGTGGACATAGTCATCGTCGTATTCTGCATTCTGCCGATGCTACCGGTAAAGCGGTACAAACCACATTGCAACAACGTGCAATCGCTCACCCAAACATACAAGTACTTGAACGTTACAATGCGATTGATTTAATCACCACTCGTAAATTGCATCGACCAGGTAACCGTGTACTTGGTGCTTATGTGTGGAATCGCGATGAGGAACATGTAGAAACCGTAAGAGCCAAGTTTGTTGCACTCGCAACTGGAGGAAGCTCAAAAGTTTACCAATATACCTCTAACCCTGATATTGCCAGTGGTGATGGTATTGCAATGGCGTGGCGCGCAGGTTGTCGCATTGCTAATATGGAATTTAATCAATTCCATCCAACGTGCTTATTTCACCCAAATGCCAAGAACTTCTTATTAACGGAAGCATTACGAGGCGAAGGCGCTTACTTACGTCGCCCTGATGGCAGCCGTTTTATGCCCGACTTCGATGAGCGAGCTGAACTCGCTCCTCGTGATATTGTTGCTCGCGCCATTGATTATGAAATGAAACGTTTGGGTGCAGATTGTGTCTATTTAGATATCAGTCATAAACCTGCTGATTTTATCATTAAACACTTTCCAACCATTTATCAGCGTTGTCTTGAATTGGGCATTGATATCACCAAAGATCCAATCCCAGCGGTGCCTGCTGCACATTATACTTGCGGTGGCGTGATGACGGATCTCCATGGCCAAACAGACATAAATGGCTTATATGCTATTGGTGAAGTAGCTTACACAGGCTTGCATGGCGCTAATAGACTTGCGAGCAATTCACTACTCGAGTGTTTAGTATTTGCCCGGGCAGCTTCACAAGATATTGAGGGTTTACTACATAAAATCCCGATGCCTTGCCCGATACCAGTATGGGATGAAAGTAAAGTCACTAACTCTGATGAAGAAGTCGTCATCGCCCATAATTGGCACGAATTACGACTCTTTATGTGGGATTATGTCGGCATTGTCAGAACAGATAAACGATTAGAACGAGCACTTCGCAGATGTTTGATGCTTCAACAAGAGATTGAAGAATATTATTCAAACTTCCGTGTCAGTAACAATTTATTAGAGTTACGTAATTTGGTACAAGTTGCAGAATTGATTATTCGATGTGCAATGGAACGTAAAGAAAGTCGAGGGCTTCATTATAATATTGATTATCCAGAACAAATCGACAATCCTAAACCAACCATTTTACAACCCAGCCGTTAAACCCTGTCAACGTGACTCGGCTTCACATCATTAATGGCTTAATAACAGACGACACAGATTTCGATATGCTGTGTCGTCTAGCATATCACTCCACACCAGTAATATCCTGTTGTCACCCGTTTGAGCTTGTTGTAAAAAAATTACGCACAGTAATGGACTAATAAACGGTTTTTTAGTGAGTATTATTTTATTGAGACTTCCATTTTCACCCTGCAATAACGTACCGGATCCCTTGTCACCCAAAGTAAGCAAACAACGCCAATTCGATAAACTGCGCCAGCTGTAAACAAAAATGAAGATAATGCTAAGGAATAATGACATTTGCGTGATGCGGTATATCAAGGAAGGAAAATGAGGCCAAGCCAAAAAACTCGTTAATACAACAGCAAATGCTACCATTAGGGCAGCACGCTGCAAAAATGAAGCACTCAATGCAAATTGTTGCATATGAGTACTAGTATTGACCAACAAATCAATAGGCTGGTTAAGGTGCGGCTCTGCCACGGACTTTGACTATCATATTGGCGAACAATGGATCTGGGCATTGTTCATGGCCCATGAACCAAGCAAATAACTCCGGATCTTCACACTCCAATAACCGAATAAAAGTGTTTTTATCATCATCGATCATGGCTTCGTATTGGGTTTCGACAAAGGGTTGAAACAACACATCCAATTCTAACATTCCACGACGGCATGCCCAACGTACACGAGCTATATTCATTAATTCCAACACAAATCTCCTGATGTCTATATAACAAGCTAGCTTATACGATTTTCAAAATTTTGTACTTGTAGATCTCGTCCTGCAAATAAATCACTAAAATCCGTAGCCAGTAATGACTTTACTGCCGGATGCTGGATCATTCGCTCAGCGAACATCACGTGATACTCTTCTTTAATATCGGTGGTTTCACCAAGTAATACCATACCTTGAGACAGTATATCATGACGATAAATAGACGGTGCGACAAAAATACCTCGATTAAAATAACCGAATGCCTTCATCATTTCTGCATCATCAAACTCTCCCAAAATACTGACATTAAGGTTTTTTTCGGCAAACCATCCATGTAGTTGTTGCCCTAATGATGTCCGCTTACCCGGTATGAGTAATTTACGTTGCTCAAGACACGCGGGAAAAGGGAGTGGAATCGTTTCAGCTGAGAAGAAACTCACTCCACATTCACCCAGTTTTTTTGATAGAAGTTCGGGATACTTCAACGAGCCTCCAGCACAATCAGATAAGATCATATCAAGCTTATGCTCGCGTAAACGCTCAATTAAACTTTCGTGAGTCGATTCATAACACGCTAAATGCACAGAACCATCATCAGGAATAACGGTTAACAGCACTCTACTAACCAATGCCTTAGATAGTGCGTCAGCAATACCCACTTCAAATAACAATGAATTATCTTTTTGATAGTTAAGTAAATCTATCATTTCATAACTCAAGCTAAACATTTTATCGGCATAACGAAATACTAATTCACCCAACTCGGTTACAACTAAATTACGACCGACGCGCTTAAATAACGTGCCTTTTAATCGCTCTTCTAATGCACGAATTTGCCCAGTTATGGTTTGCGGAGCCAGACACAATGCTTCAGCCGCTTTAGTTACCGAGCCTTTTTTCTGTACCATCCAAAAATAATATAAATGGTTATAATTTAAATGCTGCATATCAATTACTAACCCAAACAAAATCAATCACACAACTATAGCAAATAAAGCGTAAATCAGGCGGCTCATTGATCATTAGTACTCAACCAAAACATTAATTTACCTATTTATTAGCTAAGATTAAGCATAAAAAAACGCAGCCAAACGGCTGCGTTAATTAATAATGCGGTTTACTTACTCTGACGGCAATCCATCAAACTAGTAATAACAGTCTCTAGCTCATCGCTATTACTGACATTATTTAACGACACCTGCTCAGCGAGTGCAGATACTATTTCAGATTTTACCGGAATATGATTAGCACAATAATTCACGTTTGCCGTTTGATAACGTTTACCGGCACGGTATTTTAGTGCTCTTGACTCATAATCATTAGGCTCGATTCTTTTCTTAGCCAGACCGTCTCGGTACATCAAAGCACCATCTACCACACCTTCTAGATAACTTTGGCAAGTGGGTGACTCTGATGATTTTAGACAAACATTGAACGATTCAGCCGATGCGGGAATAACAAACAACGTTAACAACATTCCCAAGGTTAGTTTAATCCGTTTCATGATTTCTCTCCTGTTTCAGGCAGTACTTTGGCTAACCAAAAATAGCCAATTAGCGCTGCTAATAACGATCCTGTTAAAATACCAAGTCTTGCGTAATCACCATAAACCGCAGGTGAATGCTCAAACGCTAACGAAGCAATAAACACTGACATGGTAAATCCGATACCACACATAACGGCAACAGGGATAATGTGCCTCCAACCAATCCCTGGTGGTAGTTCAGCTAGCTTAAGCTTCACGGCTAAATAACTGAATAACAGCACCCCAATAGGCTTACCTAGCAACAGCCCCATAATAATACCTAATGTTATAGGTTCAGCAAATGAATCTAAAGTCATATTCGTTAATGACAAACCAGCATTAGCAAAAGCAAACACAGGCAGGATCATAAAGGTGCTCCAAGGGTGCAGCTTATGTTCTAAATGCTCCGATGGAGAAGAACCATCTTTTGCGCGAAGTGGAATACAAAACGCAATGATCACACCGGCAAGAGTGGCATGAACTCCAGATTTCAAAACCGCCACCCATAGAATAAAACCAAGCAAACCATAAGGTAATATAGAACTGACCCCTTTTCTGTTCAATGCAACCATAAGCACAATCGATACCGCTGCAATGACCAAGCTTGTCATGGATAAATCAGTACTATAAAACAGAGCAATAATGACTATGACCCCGAGATCATCAATAATCGCTAGCGCCAACAAGAACACTTTTAACGCTACCGGAACACGACTACCAAGTAACGCCATAATACCTAGGGCAAAAGCGATGTCTGTGGCTGCAGGAATAGCCCATCCGACTTGTGTTTCGGGGGTTGCGTAGTTAAATGCTAAGTAAAACAACGCCGGAAACACCATGCCACCAATAGCAGCAATACTGGGTAATGAAGCTTTGGCCACACTTGATAAGGCCCCTTCAAGTAGTTCGCGTTTCACTTCCAAACCAATTAATAAAAAGAATAACGCCATTAGCCCATCATTAATCCACAGTAATAACGGCTTATCGATATCTAAATCGCCCACACGTAGCTGTACTTCTGTGGCTAAAAATCCTTGATATACTCCCGCTAAAGGGGAATTGGCTAAAATCATCGCCAAAGCGACTGCAACCATTAATAAAATGCCACCCGCAGACTCTTGGCTTAAGAAGTTCTTAATTGCTCGTTCCATACAACACTCCTAAAAAACAATGGGCTCAGCCTATCTTAAATTTTCAAACAATAATAATCGATTGTTTCTTGACATGAACTCGGTTTAACCGAGGTGTTAAGCATTCATTAATAGCAAAATCTATCAAATTAAAGTTCATTCGCCTACGGATTTACAAAGCTTGATTAGGTATAATCGACAAAAGCAAAAAAGGAATTGAAATCAATGAAACAGTATTTAGACCTGTGTAAACGCATTGTCGATGAAGGCGAGTGGGTTAAAAATGCACGAACAAACAAAAAGTGCCTAACTGTCATTAATGCCGACTTAGTTTATGATGTTGGTAACAATCAATTCCCTTTAGTGACCACACGTAAAAGCTTCTGGAAGTCAGCCATAGCTGAAATCCTAGGTTATTTACGTGGTTACCAAAATGCGGCCGATTTTAGAGCGTTAGGCACTAAAACATGGGACGCTAACGCTAATGAAAATCAAGCATGGTTAGATAACCCAAATCGTAAAGGGCCTGATGATATGGGGCTGATTTATGGAGCATTAGGGCGTGCATTTCCAAAGCCTGAAGGTGGCCATGTCGACTTACTGCAACAAATCGTCGATGACCTCAGTAATGGTATCGATAACCGCGGTGAGATTTTAACCTTCTTTCACCCTGGCGCATTTGACTTAGGTTGCTTACGACCATGTATGTACGAGCACCATTTTTCATTACTCGGTGATACTTTGTACCTCAACAGCACACAGCGTAGTTGTGATGTTCCATTAGGGTTAAACTTCAACATGGTACAAGTATATGTATTACTTGCGTTAATGGCCCAGATTACTGGCCATAAACCCGGTAAGGCGTACCATAAGATAGTCAATGCGCACATTTACGAAGACCAACTTGAACCCATGCGGGATATTCAGCTTTTACGTGAACCCTTTGCATCGCCTAAGTTAATCATCAATCCAAAGATTAAAACCCTAAAAGACATCGAAACGTGGGTAACCTTGGATGACTTTAGCGTTGAAGATTATCAGCATCACGATGCGATTAAATACCCTTTCGCGGTATAATATCAGTCACATTAATTAATGATCGCTATCTGTTGATGGTCTATGGTTTATAGACTGAAAAAAACGCCTTTGTTCTAGTTGAACAAAGGCGTTTTTGTAACTGTATAGAAACAGTTCAGGATTAACTTAATAGTAGTTTTAGTCCTACCACAACAAGCAAACAAGCAAATATTTTTTTCAATACTGGTGTAGGCCAAGAGCTGGCCGCTTTTACGCCGATAGGTGCGCACAGCATGGAACTAATGATAATGCCGATTAATGCTGGCAGATAAATAAACCCAAACGAGCCTTCGGGTAAATTTGGTACATCGTAACCTGCGATGATATAACCAATCGTACCGGACACCGCGATAAGCATCCCTGTTGCCGACGAAAACCCAACAGCTTGGCGCATTTGTAAACCGCAATAACTCAAAAATGGCACCAGCAATACCCCGCCACCAATACCCATTAAGCCAGCAATTAACGCTATCGCTGTCGATATAACCAATAACACTGCAAAACTTGGCATACTGCCACCCGTTTTGACTTTAAATGGAAAAGCCATTTGCACGGCCATTAACACCACAAAAATAGCAAAAGCCTGTTGTAAATCATCTGATGCTATTTGTTCTGAAACAAATGCTGATGCTAACGACCCAATGACAATACCTGGAAATATGGGCTTAAACAGCTCCCAAGGTATATTGCCGCGCTTGTGATGGGCTGTTGCTGATGACATAGATGTTAAAATAATGGATGCTAGTGATGTCGCGATAGCAACATGCGTAATTTGGGTTGAACTGATACCCACTGAAGGTAAGATATACAATAGCGCAGGGACAATAATTAACCCACCACCAATACCTAACAGCCCAGCCAAAAAGCCCACGACAGAACCTAAAACAAGGCAAATTAAAAATACCTGCAGTAAACTATCCACGATGACATCCTTAAATTGAACTTGATGATGTTACGAACCGCTTCGAAAAATCCTTTAAGATTTTCCTAAGCAGGTTCAATCGTATTACTAATCTATGTTAACTAAATCTAGTAAATCATGTTTCCGCAAGAAATTAGCTAACAATCCCCGCACCTGATTTCCATTTGACTGTTGTAAAATAGATTCTAATAAGTCCGTTAACTCTTGCTTTGATACACGTCTGAGTAAGAAATTGATTCTGGCTAAGCTGCCTTGGTTCATACTGAGCTTGTTATAACCCATTGCCACTAGAAGCAATGCACCATAGGGTTCACCCGCAAGCTCACCACAAACACTCACATCTAAGTCATATAGTCTGCATTCATCGACAGCCCGTTTAAGCGCTCTAAGAATACCAGGATGATAACTATCAAATAATGAACTCACACTCGGATTATTACGATCGACGGCCAGTAAATATTGCGTTAAATCGTTACTGCCCACCGACACGAAGTCGACGCGTTTTGCCACATCTTGCAATTGGTACAACAATGCCGGAACTTCAAGCATAACGCCGACCTTAGGCCTCACTAAAATAGTCTTTAATTCTTGGTTTAGTTCGGTAAACGCTTGCTCTAAGTATTTTAATGTTTGATCTATTTCATCCAGATTACTGACCAATGGTAGCAATATCTGTAATTGATTGCCGTTACCTGCAGCTTGCAGCATCGCGAGCAATTGCACTAAAAACAACTCAGGATGATCAAGCGATAAACGAATGCCACGCCAACCTAAAAACGGATTGTCTTCTTTAATTGGAAAATACGGTAACGGTTTATCGCCGCCAACATCTAATGTCCGCATGACAACGGGTCTATCACCAGCGGCACTGAGTACCTGACGATATACATTAATTTGTTCGCTCTCGCTCGGAAAGCGTTGATGTAACATAAAAGGAATTTCTGTTCGATACAGCCCTATACCATCTGCACATCCAGCAATTTCAGAAGCAATACCGCTCAATAAGCCTGCATTTAAATATAAATGGATCCGCTGACCATCTGTAGTCACAGATGGTAGGTTTAATTCAGCAGAAAATTGCTTTTGCTTCTCAACATCGGCATCAATCAGTAATTGGTACTCTTCAATTACTGATTGAGATGGCGATACCAATAGCTGGCCACGGTTAGCGTTGAGTACTAATAGTTTTTGATCGATGTCGATTGATAACACATCATCAACGCCAACTATGGCGGGTACACCCAAAGCTCGGGCTAAAATAGCCGCATGAGCATTAACCCCACCACGCTCAGTGACAATACCAGCCAGCTTTTGACGAGGAAACTCAGCCAATAAAGTGGCATCGACTTCTTTAGCGACTAAAATAACTGGTTTATCAGGCTCTAACTCTAACCTACCCGGCTCAATAAGCTGTCGAAGTAGCTTTTGTCCAAGCTCACGAATATCACTGGCGCGCTCTTTTAAATAGGGATCTTCCATTTCCAAGAACTGCTTGATATAGCGCAGTGACACTCGACTTACTGCTGACTCAGCCTGCCAGCCTAAAGCAACTTCACGGGCATATTCACCACCAAGGCTAGAGTCGTCTAACAATAATTGAAATGCGGTAAAGATAGAGGCCACATCCGCAGACTTTTCGCGCTCAAAACGTTGTGATATTGACGACAACATGTCTTTACAACGCTGCATGGCCAACTTTAAACGCTGAATTTCAACATCAATATCAGAGCAATTAACCTCAGGTTGTTCCAGTGAAATTACACCGCCTAATACTAGGCCGTGAGCAATCGCAATACCACTTGATGCATTAACGCCACTGAAAACCACTTGTTGCTGTACATTTGTAATAGCAGCTTTGTGTTTTAAGCTCCGTACAACCACCGCCAGTTGAGCGGCTAAAGTCATTAAAAATGCTTCTTCACTTTCGCTGAACTGACGGGCTTCTGGCTGTTGCACCACAATAACGCCCACAACCTGTTTTTGAAAAATGATCGGCACAGCCAAAAATGCACGATATTCTTCTTCTTCGGCTTCTGGAAATAATTTAAAACGAGGGTGAATACGAGCATCGGCAAGGTTAACGGCTTCTTCACGTTCAGCAACTAAGCCTACTAAACCTTGCGATAATGGCATGCTCACTCGGCCAACGGCAGATTGTTGTAAACCTTCAGTGGCCGATAACACTAGATGTTGTTGTTCAAGGATATAAATAGAACAGCAATGGGTAGCCATCGCTAATCGAGTTTGTGACACTAATATGTTTAATGCACTTTCAAGGCTGCTGGCTCTGGCAACAGCTTGAGTGATATCCCTGAGCATATTTAACACTGTTTCAATCCTCTTTGAAATCAGTTAACTCCGTTGTTTGCTTCGTTTTTTACTAAACTCGCGCGTTTGCAGCGCTAATGTCGTCGATGCGAACTCTTTCATTACCTTTCTATATACGTCGCGTTTAAAAGACACAACCTGACGAACAGGATACCAATAACTCACCCAACGCCAATCATCAAACTCAGGATGACCAGAAGAATTCAAGTTAATAGTATTATCGTGACCTTTCAATTGTAGTAAAAACCATTTCTGTTTTTGGCCAATGCAAACGGGTTTGCTTTCTTGGCGTACCAAACGCTTGGGTAACCGATAACGTAACCAAGATCGAGTGGATGTTAAAATTTGAACATGTTCAGGTCTGAGTCCCACTTCTTCGTAAAGTTCTCGATACATGGCTTCTTCTACAGATTCGCCATCATCTAACCCGCCTTGCGGAAACTGCCATGAATGTTGACCAAAACGTCTGGCCCACATAACTTGTCCAAATTTATTACAGATAATGATGCCCACATTTGCGCGAAAGACGTCGCTATCAATCACATGGACTCCAAAAATAACAAATTTTATATATTCTGATTGTTTCACAAAGCATGCCTATCGGCAAACCTCTATTTACTGTGGATAATTGAATAACAATGTTAATAAATCAAAATTATCAACAATTAAACCAAGCGACCCTGTGGATTATCCACAAAATCTGTGGATATCTCTGTTCGAAACTTTGGTAAAGCTTGATAACAGGCTAAAAACCAACTTAATACCTCCCAAACAAAATAGCTTTTAATTATAAATTATTTCAATATAAACAATGTATTGAAAAAAAATACTAATTAATATTATAACCGATCGCCAGGATCGTTCAAAAAACAAACAAGGTCTATTTAGATAGCTAATCACTCATTTAGCAACTTAAGTTATACACAAATAACAAGGCTTATTTTAAATTAAACCCGTTAAAAAGCCGTTTTATTGCGTTGACTTGGTGTTTTTAATCAGTTAAAGGCAGGTTTTATTACACTTATCCATTAAATCTGTGGATAAGTATGTGTGAAATGCAGGGGAAAAACGACTGTAACTCGGGACAAGTATATTATAAAAACAACCATGGCATAAAAAATACATTTAAAACATATGATTACAGAGGAATTCAATCAAATAACTTTAACCAACCAAAACATGGTCATTTTTCAACCACATCGTAAATAACTAACTAAACTTGTTCTCGATGAATATTACTTGATAGCATAGTCTGTTGATTTTGATCGTCTACTTATTCATTTCCCCAGAGGCAAATACTCATTCATGGCTAAATCATCGCCCTTAGATCTCAACGAATTAATGCAAAGAGCTCACAATATGGCAGGTATTCGTTTAGCTGATATTGCGGCCGATAATCACGTCATAGTGCCTGCAGACCTACGCCGGGATAAAGGCTGGGTTGGCCAACTGATTGAATCTGAATTAGGTGCGCTGGCGGGATCAAAACCCGAACAAGACTTTTTACATTTAGGGGTTGAGCTCAAAACGATCCCGATTGATCACAAAGGTAAACCGCTTGAGACCACTTATGTCACAGTGGCACCGCTGACAAACATTCAGGGAGTGACTTGGGAAAACAGTTTGGTTTACCATAAATTGCAGAGAGTGTTATGGGTTCCGGTTGAAGGCGAACGGAGCATCCCTGTCGGTGAGCGCCGTATAGGAACCCCCATATTGTGGCAACCCAACACGACACAAGCAAGACAGTTACAACAAGATTGGGAAGAGATAATGGAGTTAATTGCACTAGGTCAAGTTGATAAAATTACTGCACGTCATGGTGAAGTACTGCAATTACGCCCAAAAGCAGCTAATAGCAAAGCACTCACCCAAAGCATCGACGAAGAGGGTAATATTCAATTATCAAATCCCCGAGGTTTTTATCTTAAAATTGATTTTACTCAGCAAATTTTAATCAATGCATTTTCATAACTTGTCGTTACCGCAGGTCATTCTGTGTTGAACAAAGCCAAAATGTCTTTGCATTTGATCACATATTTTTTCACTTCTATTGATCTAAATCACAAATAAACTATCACAAGTAAGCAAAATTTCTATAAACTACCCTCCTTATATACTAAGCCATTTAGGCAACCATATCCTCCGTGAAAGCACGCCGTCAAACTCAAAAATTATTGTTCGCTATTTTTGCCTGGTGTGTAGCAATGGCTTCTTTCGTTTTTTTTCGTTACTCACAATCATCGCAATTGCCTGAATGGGCTGTTGGCAATGCCGATCTCGCCACACTTGCCATAATGATGGGGGTTGTATTTGGCGGCTTGCATTGGATGTCCAATTTAATAGCGGATTTTAGCGCCATTAGCCGTTTACCTTATTTATTTTCTGTGGTGTTTAAAGGATTGTTTTTGCTACTTGGAGCAACAACCCTGGCGTACGTGACACAATTTTTAAACATGTGGGCGATTGAGAACCACATGGTGACATTACGACAAATGCTCACAGTGCAGATTATTTATAGCCCCTCGTTTCAGGCATTAGTGGTTTATCTGGTTGTGGTCCGGGTCAGCTTAGCTTTTATTGAGCAAATGTCGTTGTTGGTTGGCCCTAAAGTGTTGCTCAATATTGGCCTTGGTAAATACCACAAACCACGTTATGAACAACAGTTATTCTTATTTATCGATATGGTCTCATCAACAGCTCATGCAGAAACCTTAGGTGATTATCGCTTTAGCCGTCTAATTCAAGATAGCTTTAGCATGTTAGCGGATACCGTAACCGATAATGAAGCTGAAATTTATCGTTACATGGGCGACGCAGTACTTATCCATTGGCCATTAGAGCAAGGTATTAAAAAAGACCGTTGTATGAATATCTATTTCGAATTTTGCCAGCAACTGCAGTGGCAAAGACAATATTTTGAACAACAATATGGTTTTGTGCCAAAATTTAAAGCTGCTGCGCATTGTGGACAAGTTGTCGCCGCTGTTGTCGGCGTTCATAAGCAAGAGATTAGTTTCTTTAGTGATGTATTAAATACCTTGGCACGACTACAAGACCAATGTAATCCGCTAGGTCAAAGAATGTTACTATCTGGAGATGTGGTACATCGACTTGAGCAACAAAATAGTCAATATGAACTGACAGACTTAGGCCCAATAATGCTTAAAGGTAAGAAACATCCAACTGAAGTGTATGGTGTTGCCCCTATAAAATTGACTAATGTCTAGAACTGAGTTCAGTTTACCCAATCTTAAAAATGGCTGACACGGCGAGCATTACACTAATCAGATAGCAGAAAGGCTATTGACGCTTCAATAGCCTTATTTCGACACTAAATTACACGTTAGATACTGCAGATCTGAAATAAACCATTTCATCGATTCATCCCATCACTTAGATCTCAAGTTACAATAAACTTGGTAACGATTGTGCCAGCAGCTTTTGTTGAATAGCTAAACCTAACGTTCTAAACGTTGAAATACGGCTAGTCGTTTGACGCCACACTAAGCCAATATCACGATAAGGGGCTTCACCGGGTGGATCCATTGCAACCAGATCAGTATCAGTTAAAATACCGGTATCGATGGCCATTTGTGGTAAAAA
>NZ_JACJFI010000105.1 GCF_014164505.1 Shewanella sp. SG41-4
TGGAAATAAATCCCCCCAGAAAACCCTGTAACTGGAATCGACTGCGCTTTGCTAGCAAGTGAAAACTAAAAAAACTGAATAACTCAAGACAGGCAACTAAAGGAACAATTTTTAATAGAGGGACGTAGGCTGCCACCACGAACAAAGCCGCCAACATGGTCATGTCAAACCATATATGTTTGTCTTTAAAATGATATGAGAGTGGTGTCTTATGTTCCATCGACAATATTTGCCTCTACAACTATGTATCGTGGTGGACTAAATTATGAATATTCAGCACTTACATTTCCATCACAAAATTAACCTTACACTCCATGAGATCGGTTCAAGCACTATTCAATATAACTTAATTATACAGTAAACCAACTTAAAAACGATTAAGAGATTAAACAACTGCCTGCCCTGATTGGTAACCCGAAGCAATGTGACTGGGTAAATTTATAACACTGTTTGGCAGGCGACATAGTATTATTCGTACCGCTATCATCATCGGTAATCAGTACTAAGACTGTAACGTTAGCACTTAACCGTTTGCTAATATTCTGTTCAGATAGTCGTTCAACATCCAAGAATGAAAAATATAGAACTAATGAATCTGCACTATCTTTTATCGTATTCATCTACCATGAATACAAATCTTAAATTCACTAATCTAAACGCTGATAACTAACGTACTAATGTGCAAACCCAATAAACATTATCCTACTCAATGCTATCAGCACACGAAACGTCAAGGATCATTGAAATGGCATGGGAAGACCGCACGCCATTTGAAGCTATTGAACACCTTTACGGTTTAAATGAATCGAATGTGATTAAACTCATGCGTTCCTTACTCAAACCTAACAGCTTTAGGTTATGGCGAGCACGTGTGAGTGGCCGTAAAACTAAACACCTTAAATTGCGGCCTGAAGGTATTGATAGAGCCTATTGCCCGACCCAATATAAAATGCGCTCAAAATAGCCATATCAACGATCAACTAATGTAAAAAAGGGAGATGACTAAGCATCTCCCTTTTATACTTTTAGCTGATGGTTTAACCCGCTTTTAGCATCTCACTGCAAGACATATTCAATAACTGCCTACAACGCCAAACACCTAAAATTGCCACAATTAGCGCCCCTGCGACTGGAGTAATCGCCCACCACGGCCAATGCATATATACAACCAGCTCAAACACTTGAGTTTTTAGCATGTATAAAGCAAATTCTGCCACAATCACCGCTAATAAACCGGCAATTGCACCAAGCAAAGCAAACTCAATTCCAGTAGAAGCACGAAGTAACCAACCCGATGCGCCAAAAGTTCGCAACACCGCGAGTTCTCGTTGCCGAGTTGCCATACCAGCCTCAGTTTGCGCAATTAACACCAAGGCGCTAGCTAACAGCACTAATGCCAACACCAATGACAGTGACAACGACACTTGATCTATTATTTGTCGTAACTGCTCAACCATCGCCCCAACATCAATAATCGATACCGTTGGAAATTGTTGGATAAGTTGCAACACCACTTGATTGGCGCTAAGCAGACTGCCGTCAGCCGCTAATTGCGCATCATTAAGGTGAAAACTTGCCATCGAGGTATAGGCAAATGGTGCCAACGCTTCAGGGGTGAAAATCATGAAAAAGTTGGGTTGTAGAGTTTCCCACTGAACCTGTCTAATACTGGCAACCTTCACCGAAAAGGATTGATTATCGATGTTATAGGTGAGCTTGTCGCCAAGTACAACTCCTAACCTATCTGCGACACCAGACTCAACCGATACATCATCAGCAGCTTGATTAAACGAGCCCTCAAGCAGCTTATTATTTGGCGGTAAAGTATCTCGATAGGTCAAGTTTAGTTCGCGAGAAATCCCCACTCGCCCTTCAGCACCGTTTTCAGCTTGTTTACCTGAAATCAATTCTTCGTCATTTATATGAGTGAGTCGACCGCGCACCACAGGATAAATATCGGTAGCTTTAATATGATTAATGGTTAAAAAATCATTTAACGGCTTAGCATCCTCAGGGGCAATATTAACTAGAAAGTAGTTAGGTGCATTTTCTGGTAACTGCTTTTGCCATTCATTGAGTAAATCTTGACGCAAAGCCAAGATGGTTAGCAATAATACCAATGCACTGCTAAATCCAACCAATTGCACCGCATTCTGACGAGCACGACGACGAAGCCCTGCTAATGCAAGTTGGAAAGGATTAGTAGTTTTCATGCCAATCCCATGACCAAAACGGATCATCACGAAGCCTAGAACACTGAGTAAAAAACCTAGCAACAGCACTGCAAGTACCACTGTCATCGTCAATGCTAAACTTCTTGAATACAAATACCCCAACAAAGCCATTGCGACCAAGCTTAATAATAAATGCAACCACATGCCCAGCTGCAAGCCTTCTAATTGGCGCTGCAATACTCTTAATGGCGGAATGGCTAACAGCCGCATTAACGGATAAGCAGAAAACATAAATGCACTGATAAGTCCCGTGCTAACACCTAATAAAACAGGGCGTAAATACGGTGGAGAATAAGCGGCTATCTCAGGTGGTAAAAATGCCGTAATGCCAATGTCGAGCAATAACCCGCCCAGTAACCCCAGTGCAATACCCAACAAGGTCACTAACGACAAATGCAGTCCGAATAACACCCGAATTTGCTTGCCTGAAGCGCCAAAGGTTTTCAGCATGGCAACTACATCATAATGGCGCTGGCAGTAACGCTGCGCTGCAATACCAATCGCAGCGCACGCTAAGGCAATCCCAAGTAAACTGGCTAGCAGTAAAAAACGCTCCGCACGTTGCACAGCTGAAGCTATAGGGGAATCTCCCGATTGCACATCTACCCAACGTTGACTGTTATTGAGCAATGGTTTAGCTTGTTGCTCAAACGCGGTTAATTGCTCTGCATCGCCAGTAAATTGGTATAAATACGTCACCCGACTACCGGGTTGAATAATACCCGTCGCCGCCACATCATCTAAACGGATGAGTAATACTGGCGAGGACGCAAACGGATTAAAACCAGCATCCGGTAAACGACTAATTTCTTCTGTTAGCGATAACTCACTATTGCCCAATTCAATGCTTTTAGGGTAGCCAAGCAAACCACCTAAACGATTTTCAAACCATGCTTGCCCCTTGCTTGGTAATGCTCGAGTTACCCCGTTACTCAGCTCTATATCGCCTTTTAACGGATAACCCTCACCCACAGCTTTAACAGTCACTAATTGAAACTTATCACCAGAATACACCATCGAGTTAAATTGCATGTTAGTTACGTGTGCAAGGCCTAGTTCATCCGCAACAGTAAGGACTTGAGGATCTAGTTCAACCGGTGAGTCGATAATACGGTCGGCGGCAATAAAGTTAGAGGCTTCGCCATTAATGGCCACTTGTAAACGCTCACTAACCCGCGCTAGCCCAGTGACGGATAACACTGCTAACGTAATAGCCAACACAATGAGAATTAATTGCCCTTGAGCGAGTTCACGTTTAAACAGTCTCCATGCAATTTGCCACTCCATTAATTAACCTCCGCAACAGCTTCCGCACTCACATGGGTAGCCTTAAGATTATCTGCGTATGGCTCTGATAAATGACCGTTCTCCATCACCAATTGACGTGCACAACGTTTAGCTAAATGTAAATCATGCGTCACTAACACTAGCGTGGTATCACTTTCTTGGTTTAAAGCAAACAACATATCAGCAATTTTATCGCCGTTAACGCTATCTAAGTTACCCGTTGGTTCATCCGCAAACAGCACTTTGGGTTCGCAAATAAAGGCTCTGGCAATCGCTACACGTTGCTGTTCACCGCCAGATAATTGTTTCGGTAAATGGTTTAATCGATGTGATAAACCCACACGTTCAAGCATGGCTTGAGCTTTTTGTTTGGCATCTTTCACACCGGCAAGCTCTGCGGGTAACATAACGTTTTCAAGGGCGGTTAAGGTATCAACCAACATAAATGACTGAAAAATAAAACTGACTTTTTGCTTACGAAGCGCGGCTTTCTGCTCTTCATTTAATCCGGATAATGCCACTCCATCTAACACTATCTCGCCAGAGGTAGGTGTATCTAATGCTGCTAGTAATCCCAATAGTGTCGACTTACCTGAACCTGAGGGTCCCAAAATGGCGATACTGTCTCCTTGCTTGACTTCTATATTAATGCCGTTGAGGATAGTCAACTCTCCCTCTTGGGTCACGACAGTTTTATTGAGGTTAGTTACAGTAATGGCACTGGTATTTCGATCGATATTATTAGACATACAATCCTTCTTATATTCGTCACTTAAACGCGTGCTTACCAGCATGTTTTTACTGATAGTTATGAGTGTACCGACCTATGCTGCCACGATTTTGATATTAGGTGATAGCTTAAGTGCAGGCTATGGCATGCCAGAAGATCAGGGGTGGGTAGAATTATTACGTAACCAGTTGCCTCAACATCAGGTAATTAATGGTTCTGTTAGTGGTGAAACCACGGCGGGAGGATTACGCAGGCTCCCGAGTTTACTGGCTTCAAGCCAGCCAGACTTGATTGTCATTGAGCTAGGAGGTAACGATGGACTGCGAGGTTTTCCTCCTAATAAATTGAAATCAAATCTTACAAAAATCATTACTCTGTCGCAGCAACAAGGCGCCAAGGTTTTGTTAACAGAGATTATGGTACCACCGAATTACGGCCCTAGGTATGCCAAATCTTTTACTCAGATTTACCATCAACTAGCCGAACAATATACTATTAAGTTGATCCCGTTTTTCATGCAAGATATTGCCACCGACAAAGCACTTATGCAGCGCGATGGCATTCATCCAAATGAACTAGCTCAAGACACTATTACGCAGTTGATGTTACCTTGGATCACACAAGTATTATCTGAGTAAAGACTTAAATTTGAACAAGTTTTGTTCAAGTTGTTAAAAACATTTTAATAAAGTGATCGAAAGTCATTTTAATTTAAGCATCAATGTTTAAAATGGACACTCAGCAAGCGCATAAAATAAGCATAAACATATAACGATAAACTTTAGACAACAACAAAGGCAATAAGGAAATAATATGTCCGTCAGTCGTCAAAAAAAAGTATACCTACCAACAGCAACACGTAAAAATCAATACATTACCATTGGTTTCCCGTTAACTGATGAATATCTTAATGCATACAGTGATTTAGAAACTTGTTACGATGAGTTCAGTAAACTTGTCTATCAACTAGCCGAAAAACAAGAATTGTACAACGTTCACGTTGTCACTACCGATAAATTACCTATGGTACGCTTCCACAGTGAAGCTTATTGCTTAACCACAGACGAGCAATTACGATTTTTCTATAACCCAGCACACCATGAAGCTAACCGTTTACACAGCGTTGCAGGCTTTAGAGCTAGAAAGCTAAGAATTGTATTTTTAGCCACTGGCAATGATCTTCGCAGTAATTCAGCAGAGTTTCACTCTCATGTACAAAAATTTATTGCTGAATTAAAACCATTATTACCCGTCAAAGATGTGCCGATTAAAGTTCGTGACCACCAGCATATTTCTTACGACTTCTTTGCTAAAGCCAAAGGATTAAAAGAAACCTACGGTTATAAATTACGTGCCGTTGATAGTCGCTATCACCGACGTCATTGCGAACTTCCAGAAAATGTTAGCACACTCAATTATGTCACTATTAACATTCCGGTTGACCGTCGTATCAAAAAGCAATTGCTTGCAAATGACACCACTGACTTTACAAGTGTTTATCAAAAAGTATGTGACAAGTTTGTCGAAGCGACAAATAGCAAACAATTAAACCGTGTTGCGGTTGTTGCCAACGGTAAAATACCGCTAGTGCGTAACAGTAAATATGAGCAACTAACCAGTACAAATGAGTTTCAGATGGTCGGGTTCGATCCTCATGCAGAATCACCAGCGCCGATTTGCCACTGGGACGCGAATAAGCTTGTAGATGTTTTCCGGTTTGTGATTGTCGCGGGTAAAAGTGATGAAACCGATGAAGGTTATGGTCGCTTTATGAATCAAGTTGAAGAAGCTATACGCCTATTTACCAATGAGTTCGACATTGATAAAGAGCATGTGGATGTAATCTTACGCTTCCACCAACATCTCAGTTACAAAGCTTAATCAATTGTAAGTTTTACAGTATAAAAAACGACAGCCTCGGCTGTCGTTTTTGTTTTTTATCAATAGCGTTGTGGTGCAGCACTACACAGATTGATTTCGCTCAGCAAAGCGATTCATCATTGTGTTCACAGAGAGTGAGACGCCATGAGCAATTTTATCCGCTAGCTTTTTCTTCATTTGATATTGAATTTTAATCACTTGATGAGTGTTAACCAGCTCTAAAATAACATCATCGCTGGTAGACACCGCATCAATAAGCCCTAAGTCGATTGCTTGTTGACCATACCAATGTTCGCCAGTGGCGACTTTAGCAATGTCCATATTAGGACGATAGCGGCCAACAAACTCTTTAAAAAGCACGTGAGTTTCTTCTAATTCCTGTTGGAACTTAGCTCTACCTTCATCAGTGTTTTCACCAAAAACGGTTAGAGTACGCTTAAAGTCACCTGCGGTGTGCTGCTCATAATCAATATCATGATTTTTAAGCAAACGATTAAAGTTGGGTATTTGCGCAATCACCCCAATTGAGCCCACTATCGCAAACGGGGCTGCATAAACTTTATTGGCCACACACGCCATCATATAGCCACCACTTGCAGCGACTTTATCAACGCAAATCGATAACGGGATATTGGCTTGACGTAAACGATCTAACTGGCTTGCTGCTAGGCCATAGCCATGCACCATGCCACCACCACTTTCAACATTGACCAATACTTGGTCATCTTTATCTGCGATGGTTATAATGGCGGTCACTTCTTCACGTAGTGACGATACTTCATTGGCATCTATACTGCCTTTAAAATCAATAACGAATACTTTGCCTTTGGTTAAGTTTTGTTTTTCAGCCGCTTTTTCGGCAGCTTTTACTTGCTTTTCATAGGCTTTAAATTGCTTTTTAGGCAGTAACTCTTCTTTCAACTGATGCTTTAACTGGGTCAGTTCATCTGAAATATCAGTCAGTCTCAGCTCGCCTTTATCAGATTTGTTTTTCATGCTAGCTGCCAGCACAAATATTACTACCGCTAAAATAGCGACAACAATGGTTACCGCTTTTGCTAAAAACAGGCCGTATTCATATAAAAATTCCAAAACTCGCTCCATACAGGGATGACAATCTCGACGTATTTTAACAGTAATCACCAACAAGTAGACAATAAAAAACCCAGCTAATTGCTGGGTTTCTTAAGATATTGCGTACTAATTAGTAAACATTAGTTACAGCTTTGGATCACATCACTGTTACTCACAACAATTGTAGCTTGTCCTAAACCTGCTGTTTTTGCAAAACCTGCAACTTGAGACTGCATTTCAACAGTCGCAGCAAGAGCCATTCCGTCTGTTACACCATCTACTTCACCTGGGCTAACAATCGAACTGTGATGACCTTTAGAGAAGCGTACAGCACCAGACCCTGGCGTTGTAGTATCAACACACCCTAGACCTAGCGAGGCAATTAACGGTTCAGTACCCGATAATGGGAAACCTGCAACGCTGTTAGGTAATGTTTGGTCACCTAAGTTGCCTGCCCCATCGCCAACCACTTCAATTAAATGCACTGGTAAACCAGTAGCCGCTAATTTTCCGCCATGGTTAATTGGGTCAGCAGAATCGACAGCTGTTTGCACTGCAAAAGCAAATGTCGGGATAAATTCGGCATACACGGCTTGAACTAAAGCAGCATACTCGGCACTACCTTCCTCATAACCTGCAGTATTTGCAGCAGTAACGAGAGCGGCAAACGTGCTAGACGCTGTGACATTGGCAAATAACTGTGGACCAAATGCAGCAGAACCCGCAAATGCACCAGCTAAACCACCAGCAGGCGCGACTAACGATGTTGCATTAATAGCATAAGCGTTAGGTAAAGCATCACCCGTCATAGGATTAACTAATCCAGTACTGGCATAAGTAGAGAATGTAGTGCCGACAATGCCACCTAAACTCAAACCTTGTGCACTGATTTTAGACACGTCAAATACTTGAGGTTGATTTGCAGCAGCGAGTTGTTGCGCCATTCCAGTCAATAATAATCTTAAACCTAAATGGTCTAAAGTTGCTTGACGGAAATTGTCACGCACAGTTAATGTGCTGGCAATGTTAACAAACACTAATGGATTACCATTCGTGAACGCATCAGGTGTACCTACAACAGGACCAAAAGCTGGGGCTGTTGCAGATATCTCATAAGTGCCGTCTTTGTCTAAATCAAATGAACGTGCACCATGCAATGGCATATCAATTGCAATAGTGGCAACACCAGCTGCTGCGTATGTACCAGCATAAGCTAGTGCCATTTCTTTACCGCCACCTAAACCATGCATTGTGATTGTTGTTGGCCAACCACTTGTTGGAGGGACAAAAGTTCCACCTTGCGCAGCAGTAAATGCGGCAAGCTTAGCCGCATTCGGTAAGGTAATTTGAACAGAAACAGTTTCATAACCTTTGATAGCCGGAATAGGGTTAAACTTGGTTAAATGTTTTGTTTTATCTGCAGCAGTACCATCGTCAAGTTTCCACTGTTTACCTGCAAGCAATGCTGGATTACCCAACGCAGCTTGAGGATCTACACCGTTATCAGATGCTTGTGAAAAAAAGTTAGCTTGGCTTAATGTACCAGCCTGTAAAGCTAGCAATACCGACACAGGGCTGTCACCTTGAGCAAACCAACGGCCATTAGGTGCTGTTGGAGCACCATCGACGATTGGGATCACACAGCCTGCTGATGAACAATCACCGTAAATTGGCAGTTTAATTTTAGCAGTATAAAGATCAGCCATATCGGCGACTACATAGGCTGCACCCGATGCTGGGGTTAACCCTGCAGCCTGAGCAACTGTGAGACCTGTTGGCGTAGGAGCTTGCACAAATGAAGGTGTGTAAGCAGGGTTAGAAGCCATCAATAATTTAGTGGTTTCATACACATCAGCGACTGACTGAGTGGTGAATAAACCAGAAAAACTAATCGATTCAGGGTCAACGCCATGTGTGGCAGCAACACCTTTTTCATAACTGTTGACCAGGTACTGCAGCATTTTTTGTTGTTCTGTTTCAAGCTGCTGAGTTTCAAAATCTAACTTTAACAGACCATAGGTTGTTGACGGAGCAATACCACGGCCTAAAGAGTCTTGAATAAGATCGGTAGTCACATAGATATAAGACTGGCCAGCTTTTAATGGCTTAAGCGGAACGATGGCAACTTTATTGCCTGATGCTTTTGATACGAAGTCAACCCCAAATTGAAGCTCTTCACCTACTTTACAAGCTGAAACTGAAGGCGCTGATTTACACTCAGCATCACTTGATAATGCTCCGCCCACTGTCGCTTCAAACATGCGTACTGCACCTGGTTGAAATACCGAGGCGGCATCTAACGTTAATGCATTGCCCTGTAAATCATTAGCAAGTTCGACAGTAATTGAAATTGGTGAGCTCGTTGACCATCCATCTAATGCACCTAATGCGATTTGAGGATCAGTATAGCTACCGCTGGCTTCGCCAGGGATAGATAATGTGCCATCAGTGGTTCCACTGAAGAGTAAGTCGTTTGGTAATGGTAATTTGCTATTAGCCGGATCAAACTGCACATGTGATACAGGCACTAACGGCTCAGCATTCGCTACTGCTTCGTTAAAACTGTCACCACCACATGCTGTCAAGCCAAGAGCAGATGTTATTGCAACACCCAAAATGAGTCTTTTCATCTTTTTTCCCCAAATCTTATTTTAATAATTTTGTTTTCCCCAAGAATTGGTCACAATAGTCCTAACATGCGACCATAAGGACTTATGCTAGTCCTTAACTATTCTCAAGTTAACGTAAAATTATTGAGTTAGCTACAAGTTTGTTACATGCAAATGACCTATTCTCATACAATTATTAATCATTTGTTTCAAACGGTCGTTTATTTTTTATCCGGTACTAGATTTGACGGGCGATTGCGCTAAGAGGAAAGAATCAATCATGTTGGAATATCAAGCTGCAAAAGATTTACTCAATCACAAAACAATCTTGGTTACGGGCGCTGGAGACGGTATTGGTCGTGCTGCATCAATAGAGTTCGCCAAACACGGCGCAACGGTGATTTTACTCGGCAAAACCGTTAAAAAACTCGAAAATGTCTACGATGAAATTGTTAATGCCGGTTATCCAAAGCCAGCCATTGTGCCTTTAGATATGAAAGGCGCGACCGAACAGAATTATATTGATATGGCTGATACCATTGCCGAGCAGTTTGGTCATTTAGATGGTTTATTACATAACGCATCTCAGTTGGGTGCATTAGGTCCATTTGAGCATATCGATTTAACCTCGCTTGAAACTATTTTAAAGGTCAATGTCACGGCTCAAGCCATCATGACCAAGTCGTTATTGCCTATTATGCGTAAAGCTGAACATGCTTCAATTGTGTTTACTTCAAGTAGTGTTGGACGTAAAGGTCGTGCTTATTGGGGACCTTATGCATTTTCTAAATTTGCTACCGAAGGCATGATGCAAGTATTAGCTGATGAATGTGACAATACCTCAGTTCGGGCTAATAGTATTAACCCAGGCGCGACTCGCACTGAAATGCGGGCAAAGGCTTATCCTGCTGAAGATCCACAAACACTAAAAACAGCCGAACAGATTATGCCGACTTATTTATTCTTAATGGGTAATGAATCTATCGACACCAATGGTCAAGCGCTCAATGCACAATAGTTAAGCTGCAATAGTTAAACTGTATGAGTTAAGCTGCATTAGTTAAGCTGCATTTGGACTCGCTGATATAAAAAACGGAAGCAATTGCTTCCTTTTTTGTATAAACAGGCGTCTCATTTAGAAACTCATATTCTCAGTATTCTGGCTGACTAACTTTTCACCGATACCGGTCACCATAGTTAACTGTTGCAAATCGGTAAATTTGCCGTTTTTGGTTCGATAGTCAACAATCGCTTTTGCTTTGGCTTGCCCAATACCTTTCAGTGCTTGTAATTCTTCAGCGCTGGCTTTATTAATATTGACCTTTTGCATAGCCGTTGATTTTTTCTCAATCGATTTTGTGACTTGTTTTGTGGGCTCTGCCATTGTCTTTACCGTTTCAGCGGCGTAAGAATGACTACTTAGCAAGCAACATAAACCCATTAATAATGCAGTTAATGACAATGATTTCATTAGATTCTCCTTTCCTTCCTTAGTTTGCTGGTATGCGTCCTTCTCCATTACCAAGCTCGAACGATTCAGAACGCTATACGATTTCTGAATCGGAGGCTAACTGTAGTCAACAAAACTGAATTGTACAAAAAAAACACTAAATTATTCGCTATTATCAACTGACTGAGTTTGTTTCGGTTTATTTTTGGACATCATCGACGAAGTAAACTGCTTTAATTCACCGAGTAAATGTTGATGGACGTGTGACAATTTAGGCTTATTTTGTTTGTTAAATGCAATCGGCCGACACAAGCTCATGGCTTGATAACCTAACCTTGCCGTAAGTAAACCACCACCAAGTCCTTGTGCAATTCGAGCAGATACCTTACCTGTCATTTCAACTGATAATAATTGAGTACCTAAATCGGTAATCACCTCAGTACTGCCAGCATAAATAATATTCACTACAATACTACGAATAAGCTTTATTCGGCTCCAGTACCCTAACTCCACCGCATAAATAGCTGCGACTTCATTAATCATCTTTTGATTACGCCACAAGATAATCGCCATATCCAACGCAGCTAATGGGCTTGCAGCCAATAATAATGCCGACTCAGCAGCAAAGCGGTTAACGCGTTTCTTTGCCAGTAAATCGCGTTCGGACAATACGATATCTTCGAACAACAACACGATTTCTGCATCATTATGTTCATGGCTACATGCTTGTAAATATTGTTGTTTGGCCTGGTTATTTGGATATTTAGCTAATATTGGCGCCAAAAAAGTTTTGGCTTCACCCATTTGCATGCTTTGGGATAATCGTTCAGCTGTGGTTTGATGATCACTAACTTTTTTAAGATTAACTAATTTACGCCATTCTTTAACCGTAATGACGGTGGCCCATAAGCTAACAATGGATAACACTGAAGCATAAAAACCAAATAACCACGGCCTTTGTTGAAAGGTGTCAATCAACCCCATCACAGTTTGTACGATAATCAATAACACCAAACCAATAATCGATAATGTAGCTAATAACGACCAACGTTTAGCCTTTGCAGGTTTAATGCTGTCTTCCATTGCTGCGGGTAATTCTGTTAGTGATTGCTCACAAATAAAGTCAACTTCTTCAAACGATTTAGTCGGCTTGATTGCTTGTGTTGCAAAATGAGTGTCATCTGCAACAACAAGATCTGACTCGGTAAATAATTGCGATTTTTTTATCGACGAATTAGAGGTAGTTTCATTCATAACTAATGCTCACATTTATTCTCACAATAAAACTATTAAGACAATTTATCGCCTAATAGATACTCTAAGAGATGGTCGAGACGAATGTGTTCGAATTGCGGATTATTATCATGGATATGGCTCAAATTAGGCGGTAAAAAAGCACTAAAGCTAAACCCTTGTTGTTGCCAAAACTCTGCATCTGGTAATGATGTGGGCACATCTCCTGGGTATACGGTTATTTGCTTGCCATCAAGCCCGGTACCTTTTACCACTTCTTGTTGCCCCCCCGCTACACTAACCATCCCATCTTGAGTGGCCTTAATAGCACTTATCGCCATGGTTTCAACTTCACTGCCTTCAAAGTTGGCATAATGCTGGCTTTGTTGCAGCATTGCAGTTAACAAGCTAAGCACATGGCTTTGCTGATCACGGGTCACTCTGTCTACTTGGCTGGCAGCAAATAACACTTTGTCTATCCGCGGTGAAAATAAACGTTTAATTAAGCTCGACTGGCCAAACTGAAAGCTTTCCATAATGCTGTTTAATGCACGCCCCATATCATTAAATTGTGCCTGACCATGATTGAGTGCATTTAAACAATCAACTAATACTAGTTGGCGATCAAACCGAGAAAAGTAGTCACGGTAAAAAGGCTTAACCACTTGTGATACGTACTGTTCATAGCGGCGCTTAAGGACATGG
>NZ_JACJFI010000106.1 GCF_014164505.1 Shewanella sp. SG41-4
AGGATACAATCGGCTATGTTCAAAAAGGTAAATATTAAAAAATTACCCTTGGTTTTGTTCAATAAACTCAGACACAATGCGATTAAATATCTCAGGCTTTTGTGCATGTAACCAATGGCCTGTACCGTTCAATGTTTTTGCACTGGCATGTGGAAATTGACGCATGATTTCATCACGATGCTCAGCAGTGACATAATTTGACTCACCGCCACGGATAAATAGTGCTGGTTTATCAAAATGATCGTTATCGGTTAAAGGCAAATTCCAACCTATAATACGGTCGTAAGATTCGATTAGCCCAGTTAAATTCATTTTCCACTCAAAGCCGCTGTCTGTGCGTTGTAGATTCTTGAGTAAGAATTGAGATGTCGGCTCATCAATACCGGCGTTGATTAAGTGTGCTATGGCCGACTTTCGAGTGGTATCGCTGTTTAATACCAAACTGGTTAAGCCTGCGAACACGGTCTGATGTCTTGGGCTATATGCGACCGGCGCGATA
This sequence comes from Shewanella sp. SG41-4, assembly GCF_014164505.1. Classification (GTDB taxonomy): domain Bacteria; phylum Pseudomonadota; class Gammaproteobacteria; order Enterobacterales; family Shewanellaceae; genus Shewanella. Next base: position 500 of record NZ_JACJFI010000106.1, read on the forward strand.
TCTGCGATCACCAAGCTTTTGACTCGTTCTGGGTGTAAAAGTGCCATTGCCATCGCAATTTTACCTCCCATTGAATGACCGACTACATGGGCTTGTTTGATGTGTAAATCATCGAGTACATCAATCATGGCATCAGCAAGTTGGGGGTAATCCATGTTGTCCCAATGCTCGCTTAAGCCATGATTAGGCACATCAACCCGTATAACTTTATATCGCTGCTCAAGCACACTGCCGAGGTTTTTTAGATTATCAAGATTACCAAACAGTCCATGAATAAGCAGGACAGCTTCACCTTGACCAGAAGATACATAATGCATAACGCAACAAACTCATTGGAACAATTAATGCGGAAGATTTTGCTGCAATGCGTCAGTCAAATCAAGTTTTGCAGACTCTCGCCGCCATAGTTGCTGCTATTTTAAACTGCTTTTAATAAAAACTTGGTAATATCGTCCATTTAATGATTTTGCCACTTTATTAGTAGGTTAAGCATGGCTTACACTGAAGCAATATTTTTTTGATCGCATTAATGCTAATTCGATCTGCGATCCCGACTTACCTGATGCCAATTTAATCTTGGCTACAGTAATGACAAAGACTGATAGAAAAAGGATGACTCTGATGAAATACATTGAAATTGACGAAGAACTTTATCGCTTTATTGCGAGTAAAACTGAACGCATCGGCGAAAGCGCTTCCGATATTTTGCGTCGTTAATTGAAGCTGTCAGTCGAGAAGGTCGGTGTAAGCTAGTCCACAGACATGAGTCATCCAAGTATAGAATCGCAATCGCAAGTGAATCGTCATCCGGTTTGTGATCAAGCCAAGGCGGCTGTATAAAAAGTCATCGATGATCAAAATAGCGCCAGTAAGCATTATCCTGTAGATGAAGACATTGCAACGTCAACCAGTATTGATTTTGATGCCATGGTTAGCCAGCACTTATTAAGCCAACAGAAAGGTGCCGTTGGGCGTTTTATGTATTTATTATCCAGTCTTGAATCCACTGCTGGCAGTGATTTTGACAAAGTGCTTAATGTGCAAGGCAAAGGACGTTTGTATTTTGCCCGTTCTAAACAGGCTTTATTAAATTCAAGTAAATCTTCTAATCCAAAAGAAATCGCCTCAAGTGGATTTTGGGTCACCACCAATAACAATACCGCTAAAAAGCAAACCATCTTAACCGAGGTATTGGAACATTTAGGTTGTGACAGTGAAAGAGCGAAGAGCATCGCCGAACACATTTAACCTTTGAGTTTTGTCGAAGATTCCATTTTTCATTTACTAACTAGGAGACCACTCGTGGCCATTCATCAACGCGCAGGACAGCAAGCTTTACAAACGGATTTAGTGAATATTCCTAAATTGATGAGTCATTATTACCGCATTATTCCTAATGTGGAAGACGTGCAGCAAAAAGTGACATTTGGTACATCGGGTCATCGAGGCTGTGCGTTTTTATCCAGTTTCAATCAAAACCACATTTGGGCAATAGCCCAAGCAGTAGTCGATTATCGTCAATCAGCTAATATTACTGGGCCAATGATTGTGGGTTTTGACACCCATGCTTTGTCTTATGCAGCATTTATGTCTGTGGTCGAAGTATTAACGGCTAACCAAGTTAAAATGTTAATTCAAAAAAATGATGGCTTTACCCCAACACCAGTGGTGTCTCAAGCGATTGTTCGTGCAAATTCGTCAGCACCTACAGCGTTAATCGATGGGTTAATTATTACTCCTTCGCACAATCCTCCGCAAGATGGTGGCATTAAGTACAATCCACCTCATGGCGGTCCTGCTGAAGGTGAAATTACTAAAATCATCGAAACAAAAGCCAATGAATATTTAGCCAATCAGCTTTCAGGGGTTAAAAAAGTTAATTACGGTGTCGCGGTTAAGTCGGGTTGGATTGATGAAGTCGATTTTATTGCACCTTATGTTGAATCTCTTGCTGAAGTCATTGATATGGAGGCGATTAAAAAAGCCAACATCCGTATAGGTGTTGATCCTTTAGGTGGGTCGGGTATTTACTACTGGGAGCAAATTGCCGCTCACTATGGTGTAGATATTACCTTAGTCAATGATAAAGTTGATCCCACATTTGGCTTTATGCCATTAGATAAAGACGGCAAAATCCGGATGGATTGCTCGTCTCCTTATGCCATGGCAGGTTTGTTAGCGTACAGCGAAGATTATGATTTGTGCGTTGGTAATGACCCGGATTATGACCGTCACGGTATTGTTTGCCCAGGCTTTGGGCTGATGAACCCTAATCATTATTTGGCGGTAGCGATAGACTATTTAATGACTCATCGTCCGCAATGGTCTGAGTCACTAGCTGTGGGTAAAACCTTAGTATCGAGTGCAATGATTGATCGTGTGTGTAACGCCTTAGGTCGACAATGCTTAGAAGTGCCTGTGGGCTTTAAATGGTTTGTTGCTGGTTTAGCAAATAGCACCATTGCTTTTGGTGGCGAAGAAAGTGCTGGTGCAGCGTTTTTAAAACGTGACGGCAGTACCTGGTGTACTGATAAAGACGGCTTTATTTTAGCATTACTAGCGGCTGAGATTTTAGCCGTAACAGGCAAAACACCTGCACAACGCTATAAAGAGTTAACCGATCAATTTGGCGAAAGTTTTTACACTCGTATCGATAGCCCTATTAGTCTTAAGAAAAAAGCTAAGTTTGAACAGTTAAATCGTGACAGTTTTACCGACACAGAATTAGCGGGTGAGGCGATTACAGCAATATTAAGTCATGCACCAGGTAATAATGCAGCGATAGGTGGTATTAAAGTGACCACTGAGAATGGCTGGTTTGCTGCGCGTCCATCGGGTACTGAAGCCTTATTTAAAATCTATGCTGAAAGCTTTATTAGTCAGCAACATTTGGATGAGATTATTGCTCAAGCGCAGACAATGATTGATGGAGCTCTAAAAGGCTAATGAGCTTTTGCTCTATCTAAAAGCACTGATCTTTCAGTGCTTTTTTGTTGGTTATTTTTTACTAACGACTCTGTGATAAGTTAATTTTTATTGAAATCACTTTTTACAACAAAAGCACTCTGTAATATTGTTGTTCAAAATCTCTTTATTATTGTTTCAAGGAAGAATTGAATGAAAAAATACCTTTCACTTATCACGCTATCTCTTTTTATTACGGCGGGTTGCTAAACCCAGCATGAGATTGCTACATTGCCTGAAGCTACTTTTAATCATGATATCGTTATTATTAATTCTGCTCAGTTAGATCAATATTGGTCACCGCAAGCGTTAAAACCTGTGATGTTAAATAAAAGACCTGATTGGCTACCTAAAGGTGCTGGTAAAGGTGAATATTATCAAACGATTGCTTCTAATGGTAATGAAGTCAGCAAAACGTTAATTAGCTCTACACCAGAAGGTTGGATGACGCAGGCATTGTTGAATAAAATGCCTAAACAGCAGTTTAAGCCTACCGCACAAAATGACAAGCGGCTTCCGGTTAAAGTGAAATTAGAATTTGAAGTGAAGCGGATGAATTAAACATATGTTGTCGTGTTGAATCATTAAAAAAGGTGCAGAAAAATATATTCCGCACCTTTTTTATATAAGCAGTAAGGTTTACTTAAGATCAAACCTGTCTGCATTCATTACTTTAGACCATGCTTTAACGAAATCGGTAACAAACTTCTCTTTAGCGTCGTCTTGCGCATAAATCTCTGCATACGAACGTAAAATAGAGTTTGAACCAAAGACTAAATCGACTCGGGTTGCAGTCCATTTCACTTTATCGGTGCTGCGGTCCACGATGTGATAAAGGTTTTTACCAGCAGGTTTCCAGTTATACGACATATCAGTTAAGTTGACAAAAAAGTCATTTGATAATACACCAACTTTGTCGGTAAATACCCCATGTTTGCTGTTGTCGTAGTTGGCACCTAGTACTCGCATACCACCCACCAATACCGTCATTTCATGCGCGGTTAGTCCCATTAATTGAGTACGGTCGAGCATCATTTCTTCTGGCTGAACAACATAGTCTTTCTTTTGCCAGTTTCTAAAAGCATCGTGTAGCGGCTCTAATACGTCAAAAGATTCAACATCTGTTTGTGCTAGGGTTGAGTCACCGCGACCAGCGGTAAAAGGCACCTTAACGTGGACACCAGCCGCATGAGCCCCTTTTTCTACTGCAGCAGTGCCACCGAGTACAATTAAGTCTGCAATACTGACAGATTTAGTTAAGCCTGCTTGAATAGTCGCTAACGCAGCTAATACTTTTTGCAATCTTACTGGCTCGTTACCTTGCCAATCTTTCTGTGGTGCTAGACGAATACGTGCTCCGTTTGCACCACCACGATAATCTGATCCTCGGAAGGTTCTGGCACTGTCCCATGCCGTAGCCACAAGCTCAGCAACACTTAATCCACTGGTGAGAATCTTAGCCTTTATATCAGTAACTTCTTGTTCGGTTAAGTTGTAATCAACTTGTGGAATAGGGTCTTGCCAAATTAATTCTTCAGCAGGAACATCAGTTCCAAGATAACGACTTTTAGGGCCTAAATCACGATGGGTTAATTTAAACCAAGCGCGGGCAAACACCTCTGAGAAGTAAGCTGGATCTTGATAAAAGTGATCTGATATCTTTCGATACTCAGGATCCATTTTCATCGCCATATCAGCATCAGTCATAATAGGGCTTAGGCGAATCGATGGGTCTTCAACATCAACAGGCTTGTGTTCTTCTTTGATATTGATAGGCTGCCATTGCCAAGCACCGGCAGGACTCTTTTTAAGTTCCCAATCGTAATTAAGCAATAACTCAAAGTAACCATTGTCCCACTGTGTTGGATGGGTTGTCCAAGCGCCTTCAATACCACTTGTTACAGTATCGCGGCCAATACCGCGGCTTGTTTTGTTTAACCAACCCAAACCTTGGTCTTCAAGCTCTGCACCTTCTGGAGCGGCTTCGAGGTTTTCTGCACTACCATTACCGTGACATTTACCGACAGTGTGTCCACCAGCAGTAAGGGCGACAGTTTCTTCGTCATTCATTGCCATGCGTTCAAAGGTGACACGAATGTCTTGTGCAGTTTTTAACGGATCCGGTTGACCATCTACACCTTCAGGGTTGACATAAATTAACCCCATCATCACAGCAGCTAATGGATTTTCAAGGTCGCGTTGTCCAGAGTATCGACTATTTTCAGCGTCGCTTGCTGCCAGCCATTGTTTTTCTGAACCCCAGTAAATATCTTTTTCTGGATGCCAAATATCAGCACGGCCACCAGCAAAACCAAAGGTTTTTAAGCCCATTGATTCATAAGCAATAGTACCTGCGAGTATGATTAAATCTGCCCAAGATAACTTATTGCCATATTTCTTTTTAATTGGCCACAGTAATCTACGTGCTTTGTCTAAATTGGCGTTATCTGGCCAGCTGTTGAGGGGCGCAAAGCGTTGATTACCGGTTCCAGCACCGCCGCGTCCATCTGCCATACGATAAGTTCCAGCAGAGTGCCAAGCCATACGGATCATCAGACCGCCATAATGGCCCCAGTCGGCTGGCCACCAATCTTTACTATCAGTCATTAACGCGCGAAGATCTTGTTTTACCGCAGACAGGTCGAGGCTTTTAAAAGCTTCGCGATAATCGAAATTTGGATCCATTGGATTGGTTTTATTGTCATGCTGGTGAAGAATATCGAGATTAAGAGCATTAGGCCACCATTCCATTACGTCGCTTGCGACTGTGGTATTGCCACCGTGAGCTACTGGGCACTTGCCTTGGGTATGTTGTGCTTTGTCCATGATAGGTTCCTTTATCACTAAAAATAGCATAAATTTTATGCATCACTGGATTGAGTTAACAGGCTAACTGACTGTGACTATGAATGAAAGCGACTTTTATTGGTCCAGCTAATCGGTTTTATTGATGAGTAAGATTAGTCACTTTAGCATTAAGGTTCGTTCAATAATCGAACAGTTGTTGATAGAGATTAGGCCAAAAGTTTAGTATTAGACATGATCCAAGTCATTAAAAGCTATTTTGATTGGCTACGGCGCTTACTGATTGTTGTTCTTGGATATAATTGGCAAAAGATGAAATGGGTATTGGTTTACTGTAGTAGTAACCTTGGGCAAGATCACAACCAAGTGATGCCAATAATGTTGCCGTTGCACTTCGTTCTACACCTTCTGCTACAACGTTACATTTCAAGTGCTTTGACAGAAATATTACCGATTTAACTATCGCCAAGTCAGCATCGCTATGATGAATACTGTTGATAAATGAGCCGTCAATTTTAATTTGGGTAACAGGAAGGTCTCGCAATAGTTCTAGTGAAGAAAACCCCGTGCCAAAATCATCAATACTGAATGTACCACCTGCGGCAGTAATCTGTGCCATGGCATCTTTAGCTTGCTCTACGTTAGTCATCATTGCGCTTTCGGTTATCTCAAACATTATCTTCTGCGATGAATGATTACCCTTAACAAGAGAAATACTTTTATTGACCAAATTGGGGTCTTGCAAATCTTTAGCTGATAAATTTAGGTGGATACAGAGAGATAGTCCTAAGGATTCAAAATGTTCAACATCCTTTGCAACTTGTTGGATAACCCAGTCGGTTATTTGGTTTATTAGAGTGGTTTGTTCCGCGATATGAATAAACACACTTGGCGGGGTGTAACTGCCATCTGGCCGAGGCCAGCGAATAAGCGCTTCAACACCATAAAGACGGTTGTTGCGTAAATTAATGATAGGTTGATACCAGAGTTCAAATTCTTGTTGTTCAATGGCACGTTTTAATGAAGCACTGATATTCATTTTTTCGGCAGCATTGTTTTCAAGAGTCAGGTCATAAATAGTGTATAAGGTGGCTAACTTCTTACTTGAGTACATTGCAATATCTGCTTGTTGTAATAGCAGACCTATTTCATTTGCAAGAATAGGAAAGTGGCTTAAGCCAATGCTTGCACCAACAAGTAAATCGTAGTTTTCAATACAAAATGCTGATTCAAGTGCTAAATGGATTGTGTTAATGGTGTGTTGAAGGGGTTCTAATTCTACTTGGGTGACAATGACGGCAAACTCGTCTCCGCCTAGTCTAAATAACGGTGCATCATCGGGTAAATGTTCAGAGATGTTTTTACCGACTTCGATAAGCAATAAATCACCATAGTAATGGCCTAATGCATCATTGACTTGCTTAAATCTGTTCAAATCAATCAGCAGTAGACTAAATGGCAGCCCAGCATTGACATGCTGGCTTAATGAATCCATTAAGTATTTTCTGTTAGGTAGGCCTGTTAAGCTATCGTGCAGCGCATTACTACGTTCATTAATGACCAATTTTTCGACTTTTACTAAACTCAATAAACTCAGTCGAGTTACCAAAACGACAAATCCTCCTCCACAGAACATAATGATGCAAAAAATGATATCAGATACTGCTAAATTTGATTGTTTACTCAGATAATAAAAAACGCCTAAATAGCCCAACACGAAAAAGAAGATCAACCCTCTCAATACTCGCCAGCCAGTATTATTGTCCTTAATACAAATTTTATTTACTGCTCTTAAACTAAAGACCAGCATGCCGAGTCCTAAAATAAGCATAGATAAAGCCAATATCTGCAACAATCGCTATTTCCTGTGGTTAGTAAGGGTGAACATTAAAAACGGACGAGCAGTCATTAATGATGGTATTAATTTAAATGTTAACGTGTGTGGTTAAGTCCGTATGGGTAGCCTAGAGTCATTAACGGTAGCGCATTCAAATTTGATTACATTACATTAACTTTGAGTGAAGAAAATGCCAATGAAAAAAATGGCTAACCTCAGATAGGTTAGCCATTTAACAATAGTGTATTAACAAACTTTTTGCATGATGAAAGTAAAAAATGAAATCAATTGTTTAACCACTGATAAGTTATCATTTGTCACCTAATGCCTAATACCCAATCCCAGCGTAACTAACCAAGGCATGGCATCTTAGTTATCGTAAAAAGTTACCCTATATTCATTAGCCGCGGTAACCAAATAATTTTTGTTCCATGATGGCTTTACTGACCGCTTCGGGGACGGCGCCAACCCATTCTCCTTGACCGCGACAAATTTGCTGTAAAATCTCTCGAGAAAAAATATTAAACAAATCAAGATTGCTTGATTCAATACTGGTGATAAAGCCGTTATCGAGCACGTGGCGGAATAAATACCGCAAATTATTAGGCACGCTGACAGTGTTTAAGTCATTTAGCTCACCTTTTTCATCCCGTTCTGGGTAGACGAATAAACGCGTATTATCAGGAAATAACTTACCAAAAGCTTCGAGAATTCCGCCTTCCATCCCACGATAATATTCTTCATCAAAAATTTGTTTAATGTTAACAATACCCACCACAATGCCGATTTGTAATTTGGTGTACTGACGGAAATAAGCACGTAATGAGAAATAGCGGGTGTAATCAGAAATCATCACGTTATAGCCTAATAAATTAAGCAATTTAACCCGTTCCATAATGTCCTTTTCGGTCATATTGGCATCTTTACCGTGTAAGTCATTCAGTGATATTTCTGCGATTAATACGGTATTTTTATCAGTTACCCCTTCTAATGTAGAAAAGGCTTTGTAGCCTTGCTGGATCATATCAACATTAAGGTTGGTAACAGGTTTAAATGAACCTCGAATGGTTAACACGTTCTTTTTGTACAGCATATCGGCAGGTACCGCGACACTGCCATCGGCTTTGAACATAATCGCGCGAGTTTTCCAGCTGCGAATAAGATGAATATTCTTTGCTTGATTGTCGACATCTTCAAAGTAGGGCCCCTGAAAGTCAATACAGTCAATTTCAATCCGATTGGCTTTCATGTTATCGGTTAACGAATCGATAATCATTTTTGGATCTTCAAAATAATAGTAGCTGGCGTAAATAAGGTTTACACCTAAAATACCTAGCGCTTGCTGCTGAGCTTCAGCGGTATCGTCAAACATGCGCACATGGACAATAATATTAGAAGGCTCTGCACCAGGGTACATTTGAATCCGCACACCACACCACGCATGGCATTCATTTTTACGATTAAAACTTTTAGCCGATACGGTTGTTGCGTAACTGAAATAACGTGATGATTTTGAACGAACGCCGCCGACACGATCGACAACAAGGTCAAACTCCTGCTCCATCATTGCTAATACGCGGGCTTTACTGACATAGCGTCCATCTTCTTGCACGCCGTAAATCGCGTCAGAAAACTTCATATCGTAGGCTGACATGGTTTTAGCTATTGTTCCCGCAGCGGCGCCAGCCACAAAAAAGTTACGTGCGACTTCTTGTCCGGCACCAATTTCGACAATGGTGCCGTACTTTTTTTCGTCTAGATTTAAACGAAGGGCTTTTTCTTTGGTGCCACGCGAACTGACTTGCTTATCCATATTATCTCCACACGATAAAATATTCATATCTTAAGGTTACGGCTAACAATGTTATAGCAAGTTGAAATATGCGCTAGTGCTGAAAGGATATTTGTGGCGATTTAATGATTATTTAAGCTTAATTGTTACTTTCTAGATGCTTATCATTCTACTTTTGAACAGCTCGAGGTTGCAGGTGGCCATAATAGTCATTTTTAGATTGAATAAAAGAAGGCTGCCGCATTTTAGAATAATGTGGCTGCTACGAGGATGTTATTCCGAATTAAGGTTATCTAGGGACGTCCATCATGGTTTGTAAAAACACTGCCGAAAAAGGTGCTTTTTGGTGTTTTTTAATCTGTGGACTTAACCCATTTTCGAATAAAACAAATAAATAATCATGACCATTACTGACATTAACTCGTCCCGCTAAGTTTGCTATGCCCAGCATACTGCCAGTTTTAGCAAACACGTGGTTTTTCAATGGAGATTTATTGAAATAGCGTTTATAGCGCAAAGTACCACTTACACCAGATTGTGGTAACAACTCGAGTAAAAAGCGGTATTCAGGTTGTTGGTATAGGGTAGTAAGTACACTTAATACGTGTTCAGGCGCGAGTAAATTATAACGCGACAAACCAGAGCCATCAGCGATGTTTGCATTTGATAAATCGATGCCAATTGAATACAGAATGGTTTTCAATGCTTGGCCACTCCGGGCAAAGTCACTTGGTGCTTGATAATAAACCTCACCCAATTTTTTTAATAAACTGTCGGCAATTAAATTATCTGATTTGAGCAACATGGTTTCAAGTAACTGAGGCAAGGCTGCAGATTGGTGGCTGGCGATAACTTGTCTTTGATCCATAAACAGCGCTTCAGTGTTCATTATACCTGCTGTAATGGGTTGCTGATGCACAATGCCTAAAGAAGCCAATTGTTTGGCTACGATCTGTTTCGCGTACAATTGTGGTTCGGTAATAGCTATCGCTAAAGGTAACGATTTAGCCCCGACATGACAGCCACTCAGATGATAGCGATTATTATCGAAACGACTTAACGTTAATTGACACTGTGGTACTGATTCCGTGAGGTATGCAGGAAGCACAACCGCATCAGTTAATGTCTGAACAGCGGGTTTAGCGACAGGTCGGTTGACAATTGGGGTGACAAAATAAGCATCATTGCTGATTTCAATGGGCCGATTTCCCATCATGGTGATGTTGGCCACTTTATTGTAGCCCGTTGTTGCTAATCGACCATAGACACAATTTTTATCAATGATGAAAGGCGATATTGGCGCCGCGTAGCAGATCCCTAAATCATCCCATACCCAACCAGGGGCCTGCAGTTGGCTATCTTGCTCGCTGGTTAATACAATATTCCCCGTAAGTTCAGTAATACCTAACTGACTTAAAGAGGCAAGTAACTGTCGTAAATCTTGGTATTTCAAGGTCGGATCGCCACTAAATTCTATGTAAATGTCGCCAGAATATATGCCATTTTCAATCAGACTGTTATCCAGAGGTTGCTGGGCTAATGTGGTTAAGCGAGTTTGGTAAGTAAAGTCTTTACCGAGTTGTTTAGTTGCAGCCAATGCGGTTAATAGTTTTTGAACACTTGCCGGCTGCATTAACGATTGATTGTTGTACTCAAATACTGTTTTTTGAGTCGTCATGTCCCACACTGTGATGCCTAGCTGTGAATGTGCTGGTTTTAGTAGCTGCAGCATATTATCAAGATACAATGCTGTAGGTTGCTGGTTAATATTATCGCTATGGATTGTTTGTTGCTGACTCAATGCTACCTGGCCGGGGACTTCTGCTGCGAGCGATACATTGGGCAGGCTTGAGGTAATAAATGCTCCTAGCAGGCATAAGGCTTGAGTGAACCGCAAAGATGGTTGTTCATGAAAGAAACGAGGCTGGGGGAGACAAAAAAGAATGGAATTCATAAAAGCCTATAACAAAAGTTCAGTAACGATAGGTTATGTTAGCTGATGATAACCTTGGCTGATATGCATTTGATGATTTTTGGTTATATTTCCATATTTATGATTATTTCAATTTGTGTTTATCTCCTTTCTATCCCTCCGTTTGTTGACTAGTTAGCAAGCAATTTTGCTTTTTTATACGAATTATCAACAATAAAAAGCACTAAAACCGCAGCTAAGTAAGAAAAATCTTGCTCATCACCTTGTTAGTCGGTAATTTCTATCAGCTTAACAGAACGCTAAGCTCGCTAATCTTTCAGAATTAGATGCCTCAGAGCTGCAATAGTTCTATTTTGCAGCATATTGTGGCGTGATATAAGTTGATTAGAGCGGATAGACTGACCACGATAGACCATTCAGCAATGATATTGATTATTGTAAAAGTTATCTCGTTAGTACTATCGATATTGCGTTAAAAGAAACATCATCAATTGAGGTTGAAGTCACTTATTCTGAAGTCACTTATTCCCTCAATTTATCTGTAAGCATGGAATGTATTACTTGCTAAACAGTTGAACAGCGTACTCACAATTACAATATATCGCTGTGATGTTTTTTTAATTTGATCCCATTACTGATTATCGTAATGGTCACCCATTTTAAGGAGGATGCCTTGCTGGATAAGCTAGGTGGTATTGCCCTAAATGCAGATGCTGTGTCTTGGTTGCTTAAGCCAAAAGATTTTAAGCAAGCCTTACTAACCAAAATTGCATCGGCAACATCTTCAATTTACATCGCAGCATTATATGTTGAAGATGATGAAGCTGGCCGTGAGGTATTGCAGGCGTTATTAGACGCAAAGAACCAAAACCCACAATTAGATATCAAAGTGTTAGTGGATTACCATCGTGCGCGTCGAGGCTTAATAGGTCAAAAGGGCGACAGTGGTAACTATATTTTATATCGCCAATTAATGGACCAAGCATCGCACCCGTTTGATATTGTCGGTGTACCGGTAAAGTCTCGCGAATTTATGGGT
>NZ_JACJFI010000107.1 GCF_014164505.1 Shewanella sp. SG41-4
TAAAAGTGTTTCTTCTTTGTATTTCTTTATGGTTAAATGTTAATAATCTTGATTAATAAGGCTTAAATAGTTAAGTCATTGATTTTTATTTAATTAATTCAAGTCAAATTAATTATCAATCCAGAGGTTAAATGTGATGTTGCTCACATATCGTCCTTATTGACTAAAAGTTTTTTATTCATTAATAATGATTTTCAATAATTGGCAATGACCAGTTATTCATAATTAAAAATATAACGACTTGTTTTATTTCATTCCAAGTTATAGGGAGTTTATTCATGAGTTCAGTCACATTAACTGCAAAGGCAATTCGCCGCAGTTTATTAGCGGTAGCAGCAACAAGTGTCGCGACAACAGGTTTATTTTCGTCAGTAGCATTTGCTGCCGATGAACAGAAAGTTGAAAGAATCGAAGTAACCGGTTCTCGTATTCAACGTCAAGACATGGAGACTGCTTCTCCAGTAACCATCATTTCAGCTGAAGCCATTCGCGCTGAAGGTTTCACTTCAGTAGACCAACTACTTCAAGCTCAAACGTCAATGGCGGGTGCTGCTTTAGGTTCTAGTTCGAATAACGGTTCAAGTGGTGTAGCGCAAGTTGACTTACGCGGTATGGGTTCACAGCGTACATTAGTGCTATTGAATGGTCGTCGTATGGTTAACTCGGGTTCAGGCGCAGACAGTTCTGTCGATTTGAACGCTATCCCTGTATCGATGATTGCTCGTGTTGAAATCTTAAAAGATGGCGCATCAGCTGTATACGGTTCAGACGCTATTGCTGGTGTTGTTAACATCATCACCAAGAAAGATTTCGAAGGTTTTCAACTCGATCTTAACGGTAGCACTACTAGCGAAAATGATGGTGAAACAGGCGAAATCAGTGGTTTATACGGTTTCAACACCGATGGTGGTAACTACACTATTGGTGCCGCGTATTCAAAGCGTGAAAGTGTTATTCAGTCAGATCGTAGCTGGACAGAGCCAGGATACAGTTCATTTTTACCTACCGGTTCATTAGGTGGGAAAGTGCGTAATGACGCTGGTGAATGGGTTGCTCGTTCTACAGGTTACGACTACACCACGAGCAGTTATTATCAAACTCCAAACGAGCGTTACAGCTTGTTTGCTAACATGATCCAAGAATTAGACAATAACTTAGTATTAACAGGCGACGTTCTTTATACCAAGCGTAAGTCTGATCAGCAGTTAGCTCCGCAACCAGCAGACGTGATGTTAAATGTATGTGGTGCTCCAGGTGTTACTGCTGGTGCAGCATGTATTACACTTGATCAATCTATGACAGATGGTCAAATTGCTGCTGATGATACTGGTCGCGTTAATTACCGTCGTCGTACTACCGATGCGGGTCCTCGTATTTATTCTCAAGACACTGATACTTTCCGTATCTCTGGTGCGCTAGCGGGTGAGCTTGATATCAATACAGGCATGAACTGGGATATCGCTTATACATATGGCAAGAACAAAGCAGATTCAAGCGTTGAAAACTCAATCAATGCAACTAATCTTAAGCAATCTGTTTATGCTAACCAAGATGCATGGTTCACTGGTGTTCCATTAACAGGTGAAATTGTTAATGACATTAGCTTTACTGATAATGCTGACGGCGGCAATGAGCAACATGTTGTTTCTGCAGGCTTAAATGGTGAGTTGTTTGATGTCAGTGCGGGTGCAGTTGCCTTTGCTATTGGTGCTGAATACCGTTATGAAAGCGGTTATTTTAATCCTGATCCAGTAACCGTTGCTGGCGACAGTACTGCTGCACAACAAGATCCTACAGATGGTAACTACAATGTATTGTCTGTATTCCAAGAAGTTAGTGTTCCTTTCACTGAAAAATTAACCGGTGAATTTGCACTGCGTTATGATGATTATTCAACATTTGGTAAAGCGTCTACTTGGAAAGTCGGTCTAACTTATGAAGCTAGTGATGATTTGATGCTTCGTACTGTTGCGGCAACGGGTTTCCGTGCACCAAGCATCAGCGAATTATTTGGTGGTGATACCGGTTCTTATGATTACTTGGACGATCCTTGGAAAAATGCACAAGATCCACAGATTCTAGTTCGTTACACGTCGGATGATGATCTAAAAGCTGAAGAGTCTGATTCTTACACAGCTGGTTTAGTTTACTCACCAAACTATGTTGAAGGTCTATCGTTAACACTTGATTACTGGCGCTTTAAAGTGACCAATGCAATCACTCGTTTAGATGTTCAAGCTGGTTTAGAGGAATGTTTTGCTAATGCTTCAGCAGCAGCTTGTGAAACCTTTAACATTGGCGCAAACGGTGACTTGTCTAATCTTACTAACTCGTTAACAAACGTAGGTAGCCAAGACACTAGCGGTTTAGACTTCAACTTAGCCTATAACTTCGAAGCCTTATCGTTAGATTGGAAAATCAGCAATGACACAACTTACTTGTTGAATTTCGAACAAGAAGACAATGACTACACTAACAAGATCGATGGTAATTTTGGTGCTTATGCAGAAGTTCGTAACAACTTCAGCATTCAAGCCGGTCAAGACAGCTGGAGTGTTAACTACTTCAACCGTTACATTGGCGAAATGGATGATCTAAATACAGGCGATAAAGTGGATGCAATTCTGTACCACAACTTAGCCGGTACTTACTATGTTACTGACATGGTTACCTTAAGCGCCGGTGTGAAAAACATTACTGATGAAGAACCTTCAGGCGTTTCAAATGGTAGTGACGGTGGTACGGTTCCAGAAGTGTATGACACTATTGGTCGCCAGTACTACGGTGGCGTAACTGTTAAGTTCTAAATAACAGTTTAGTTATTGAGCTATACATCAGACAATGTGATAGTTACATTGTCTGACATAAAAAGGCCTACATTATAGTAGGCCTTTTTATTGCGTTGATTTTTATGTAAATAATATAGAAATCTAGTGATTTAAGCGTAATTCATGTCGATGTTCTCGACGGAATTTTTGTTCACAACCGGTACAACGTTGTTCTGTTGGATCGGCGATTAAGCGGGGCGGTTCTATGTCCATTTCACAATCAGAGCAAAGACCATATAAACCCAGTTCAAGCTGACAATAAGCAGCATCTAGCTTCATGAACTTAGTAAAAATATCAGTATTGATTAGTTTGACTTGTGGTAGGTAATCAATCACTTTCACCAGAGGGGTTTCCATTGAAATATGAGCAACTTCAGTAGCTTTTAATGAATCCTTGATAACCAGCATTAACTCACGCCTCAAAATAAGTTCAAGTTGTTGAAGTTTTTGCTGTATGTCCTGAGTGTTGTGCAACTGAGATAACCTTAACTGACTATGCCAATGTAGGTAATCTATTTTAGGCACAAATAAAGCAGGCGTTATGACGAAGATCAATTCTCGATAAGATTTCTGTGATAAAAACATGAATAATAATTTATCATTTATTCATGTCAGCCAACGTTATGTGTCTGTCTTAGCGATAAGCTAGGATTGATTGTCGCGTATATATGGCTAATTAATCGCAGCTGATTGAACACAAATAAGATAATTTCGCTATTTTGTGATGACTTAGGATTAACACGGTTCATAACCTTGATGACACATTTCCATCAAGGTTGATTTAATCCGAAATAGTATAGTTGGTGCGTTGTTCCAAGCTTATATGAGCGATCTATGAGCATGCTGTAGAACCTTTACGATTTCTTCAGTTGTTTTGAATATTCGTAATTCTCTAAATAAAGTATCCGCTTCTGGATATTGACGGTTCAAGTAGCTAAACCACTGTTTAATCCGCGAAGGATAGTAATCTGACTTACGACCATTGAGTTCTTTATCGGTATAAGCCATAAGTAAGCTCAAGGTTTGTTGCCAACTGAATGGCGTCGCACCGGTTTTAATGGTATCGCCTAAGTTTGGTAAAGAAATGGCTCCACGGCCAATCATCACACTGTCACAGCCGGTGACATTCATGCATCGCTGAGCATCTGCGGCATTCCAAATTTCTCCATTAGCGATAACAGGAATTGGCAGGCGTTGTCTTACTTCAGTAATGTATTCCCAATATGCCGGTGGTTTATAACCATCGCTTTTACTACGAGCATGAATTGCAAGCTCTGTTGCGCCAGCTTCATATACCGCTAAGGCATTTTCCATAAATAATGACTTGTCTTCGTAGCCTAAACGGATTTTAGCAGTAACAGGATGTTCTAAAGGCACTGCATCGCGCATGGCTTTGACTATATTGTAAATATTCTCAGGATATTGGAGTAATACTGCGCCACCTTTGCTTTTATTGACCGTTTTAGCTGGACACCCAAAATTTGCATCAACACCATTTGAACCTAGTTCAATTGCTCTTATGGCATTTTGTGCCATCCATTCAGGTTCTTGTCCTAATAACTGAACACGTACAGGTGTTCCAGATGCGGTTAGCCCTTGATGAAGTAACTCAGGGCACAATTTAAAGAACACTTTGTCTGGTATGAGTTGATTGACTACCCTGACAAACTCAGTCACAACCAGGTCAAATGGGTTGATGGCAGACAAAATTTCACGCATATGGTCATCAACCACACCTTCCATTGGAGCTAAAATAACGCGCACAGTACACCTTGCTGAAGTCAAAAGTGCGTCATTTTAACGTGTTTATTATCTGATAACAGCACTAAATGGCATTACGATTATTGTTGTCGATTCTTTCGATAAATTATTATTAATAATCATACCAATAGCACTTATGTTGTATTTATGTTAAATCTATAAGGCGTCTGTTTTTAAGGTTACCTAGCAATGATTTGTGATAAATAAATTGATTTTTTTCACATTTTTAATATATTTTGCAATAAACTTTACATACTGCAGGTCTCTTTAACCAAGCCGGCAATGATGTTGGACACCACACACAATCAAGATATAGGAAGATAATTATTATGAATTCAATCAAACAAACTACTTTAGCGGTTGCATTAGGTTCTGTTGTAATGACTGCTGGCTTTTCTGCTCAAGTAGAAGCTAACCCATTTGGTTTTCAGCAATTAACTTCTGGCTATCAGGTTGATGGCGGAGAAGGCAAGTGTGGTGAAGGCAAGTGTGGCGGCGAAAAAATGAAGTCTGCTGAGAAAGCTGCTGAAGGTAAATGTGGTGAAGGTAAGTGCGGTGGCGACATGAAAAAATCTGCTGAGAAAGCCGTTGAAGGTAAATGTGGCGAAGGCAAGTGCGGCGGCGACATGAAAAAGTCTGCTGAGAAAGCAGCTGAAGGTAAATGTGGCGAAGGCAAGTGTGGCGGCGACATGAAAAAGTCAGCTGAGAAAGCCAAAGAAGGTAAGTGTGGTGAAGGTAAGTGTGGCGGTCAGAAATAATTAATGACTTCTATTTGATAATGCCTTGGCTTATCTGACACAATTAAGGCCTGAGTTTCAGGCCTTAATTTTATCTGCTGTTTATTGTTTAAGGAGGCATTATGTCTATTCGGCATCGCAACACACATAGTCAGGCTAGGGTCGGTTTAGGACTTCGTCGTGAAATGTTGACTGAATTTTGTCAGCAGGTGCCATCAGCCATCGATTTTTTAGAAGTTGCGCCAGAAAATTGGATGACATTAGGGGGTAAATTTGGTCGTCAGTTTAAACAATTAACGGAACAACACGCTTTTTTCTGCCACGGGCTTTCGTTATCCATTGGTAGTCCTGAAGCGCTAGATAGTCAATTTGTACATAATATAAAACGCTTTTTGGATGAGCATAATATTGAAGTGTATTCAGAGCATTTAAGTTATTGCTCTGGTACTGGCCATATGTATGATTTGATGCCAATACCCTTTACTGATGATGCAGTCATCCATACCGCTAAGCGGATAAAGCAAGTCGAAGACATACTGGATCGTCCGTTTATTTTAGAGAATGTGTCATTTTATGCAGCGCCAGGTGCACAAATGACCGAACAAGAATTTGTTAATGCCGTGCTGCAAGAGGCCGACTGCAAATTACTGCTTGATGTAAATAACATTTACGTTAATTCAATTAACCATCAATATGATGCAGCAGCTTACTTAGCGGCGATGCCTACTAAACGAATCGCTTATCTTCATATTGCAGGGCACTATGAAGAAGATGTCGACTTAATGGTCGATACTCACGGCGCAGATATTATCGATCCCGTATGGGCTTTATTGCAGCAGTGTTATCAATTGCACGGCGTGCATCCTACATTGCTTGAACGTGATTTTAATATTCCTAAAACAGAAATACTCCTTAATGAGATTAATCAAATTCATCAATATCAACAAAATGCTCTGGCACAGCAATCTGTATTGAGGAAGGCATAATGGGTTTCATTGAAGTACAGCAACAATTTATGGACTACATCCGTGATCCTAGTTTGCCATTACCTGAGGGGATTGAACCCAGACGGATGAAAATCTATCGCGAATTATTTTTTAATAATATTGCGGGTTTCGTGTCGAGTGCGTTTCCGGTGCTGAAAAGTTTATATCAGGAAGAACAATGGCAGGCCTTAATACAACAATTTTTCGTAACACACGATAGCAAGACACCTATATTTGTTGAAATAGCCGGTGAATTTTTAGTTTTTTTACAACACGAATATCAGATGACTGAACATGATCCTGTTTTCATGTTGCAGTTAGCACATTATGAATGGTTAGAATTGTGTGTGGCCGTCGCGCCAGACACTCCAGCAGTTCAATCGATCAATACCGCCGAGCTAAACCAACATAGGTTATGCCTAGCGGCTTGTGCCAAAGTGGCACAATATGCCTTTGACGTTCAACATATTAGTGTTAACTATCAACCTATAGAGCCGACTGCACAAGCGAACTTTTTTTGTGTATTTAGAGGTGCTGATGATGAAGTCGCGTTTTTACAACTGACACCATTAAGTGCGCAAGTGTTAGCTTACATTGAACAAATGACTCATTCTCAACAAGGTGTAACAGTCGATGCCATTATCAGTTGGTTAAGTGAGCATTACCCACAAATGCCAAATGACACCTTGTTGTCAGGCTGCTTACCTTTATTGCAACAACTGGCACAAAAGGGCATCGTTATTTCATCAATCGAGTCATAATAGGCATAATATATTTAAGGTTTTTATTTTGTGAAGATGCGTCTAAAATAAGCCACTTTTTGTGATCGACTTCACGTCTGTTGTCGCGATGCTAACTGAACAGTTGGCACAATATAACAGATGAAAGATGTAAGTTATCGCAGTCAAAACATAACCTTAATGTAGGAATAATCATGAGCCAGCCGTTTAAAGACCCGTTTAACATCTTTTATTTTATTGGTTTTATTTTGGTTTTATTAATTCCAACATTGCCCGCGAGTCTTTCATGGTTGAAAGCAACAGGATTAATTTAACGCTTACTTCAGGTTAACCTGTCATGATATTGTCTTATTAAACCACTCAGATAGAGTGGTTTTTTGTTTGTATGAGGGCGCATATGGCTGTGAAACGCGGATTTTTTCTCATTATTGGCTTGTGCAGTCTAGTGTTAGGTATTATTGGCATTGCATTGCCTTTGTTGCCCACGGTGCCGTTTATTTTATTGGCTGCGTTTTGTTTTGCTCGTTCTAGCGATCGTCTTCATTATTGGCTAATCAATCACCCTTGGTTTGCTGAAGGTATCTCTCAGTGGCAATCTAAACGTGCGTTGAGCAGATCGTTAAAACGAAAAGCCATGTTAATGAGCAGCCTGAGTTTTGCGATTAGTATTATGATTGTACCGATAATATGGGTGAAAATTATGTTGTTGTGCATGATGCTCGTTTTATTATTTTTCTTGTGGCGGATCCCAGAGTTAGAATAATAAATAGTCAGGTTAATGTAAGCCTGTTGCAACTGAGATTAAACGGGCATAAGATCACACTAGTATTTTTTACCAGAGTCCACCAATGACGTGGACTTTTTTATTGCGTAATCACTTTCAGACAGAGTTAACTACATTATGATGAACCAAGACAGTTTAGCGCTTATTAAGCAGAGCATTAAAACCATTCCTGATTATCCAATTCCTGGCATCATGTTCCGTGACGTCACCAGCTTGCTTGAAAATGCAGAAGCTTACAAAGCCACTATTGCAATTCTAGTGGCCCATTATCAATCAAAAGGTTTTACCAAAGTGGTTGGTACTGAAGCACGTGGTTTTTTATTTGGCGCGCCACTAGCGTTAGAGCTAGGCGTTGGTTTTGTGCCTGTACGTAAACCTGGGAAATTACCCCGTAAAACTATTAGCCAAACCTATGATTTAGAATACGGTAAAGACACCTTAGAAATCCATGTTGACGCGATTAATGCCAATGATAAGGTGCTCGTTATTGATGATTTATTAGCAACAGGTGGCACGATTGAAGCTACTGTAAAACTTATTCGTGAATTAGGCGGTCAAGTAAGCCATGCTGCATTTGTTATCTCGTTACCAGAAATCGGTGGAGAGAAGCGCTTGCAAGGTATGGGAATTGAAGTGTTAAGTTTATGCGAGTTTGACGGCGAGTAATTAAAGTAAAATAAACTGCTATTTTATTAAGCAGTTAACTGAATTTTACGCTATCAAATACTTGCTCAACAATAGCATGCCAGCCCTTGGCATGTTATTGTTAACCCCTTTAAAGGGATTGACTCCCGATAGCTCTCTGTGGGGAATTTCATGTCTTACCAAGTACTAGCCCGCAAATGGCGTCCAGCTAAATTTGAACAAATGGTCGGCCAATCCCATGTATTAATGGCATTAACCAATGCATTGAGCCAACAACGCTTACATCATGCTTACCTGTTTACCGGTACACGCGGAGTGGGTAAAACCAGTTTGGCGCGTTTGTTTGCCAAAGGTCTTAATTGTGAAACCGGCGTTACCGCTAAGCCATGTGGTGAATGTTCTAGTTGTATTGAAATTGCCCAAGGTCGCTTTGTTGATTTAATTGAAGTCGATGCCGCTTCGCGTACCAAAGTCGATGATACTCGCGAACTTCTCGACAATGTGCAGTACCGCCCATCCCGGGGTCGCTTTAAGGTTTACTTAATCGACGAAGTACACATGTTATCCCGCAGTAGTTTTAACGCATTACTAAAGACCTTAGAAGAGCCTCCGGAGCACGTTAAGTTTTTATTAGCGACTACCGACCCGCATAAACTGCCTGTTACTGTGTTATCTCGTTGCTTACAGTTCAATTTGAAAAGTTTATCGCAAGACGAAATTAGCAAGCAGCTTGAATATGTAATCACTCAAGAAAAGTTACCATTTGAGTCACAAGCTCTGAGTTTATTAGCCAAAGCGGCTAATGGCAGTATGCGTGATGCGCTCAGCTTAACTGATCAAGCCATAGCATTTGGCAGTGGCCAAGTGATGCTTACACAAGTGCAAACCATGTTGGGCAGTATTGATGAGCAACATGTGCTCGCGTTATTAAAAGCCTTGTGTGATGCCGACGTTGGGCCATTAATGCAAACAGTGGCTAAAGTATTGGCCTTTGGCGCAGATGCCGAAGAAGTACTGCGCAGCTTGTTAGAGCTATTACATCAGATCACCCTAACTCAATTTGCCCCAGCTGCTGCACAGCAATCGCTGTTTAGTGAACAAATTTTGGCATTTGCACAGCAATTAGCGCCTGAACAAGTACAGCTTTATTACCAAATGTTGCTTAACGGTCGTAAAGATTTACCCTTTGCTCCCGATCCTAAATCTGGCTTGGAAATGGCATTGCTGCGCGCGGTAGCTTTTACACCTGAAAAACAAGTAAAACGTTGGGTAACCACAACCCCCGCTAATATTGATTTAAGCGTTATTGATCACACCTCAACGTCAACGCAAGAGGTCATTGAAACAAGCCCAAAGCCTGATGTTGTACCTCAATCTAACAATGATTTAACCACAGCCGCATTACCTATTCAGGCTGAAGTGTTGCCGACTACCGAAGTTGAAGATGTTGATGTTATCGATGATATAGCTGTTGAGTCATCATTGGTGGCTGAGCAAGCTTTATTGTTGGACCAAGCGCAAAGCTTAGGGTTTGATTCATTACCGCCCAAAAGTTCCGATATGCAGGCTGACCAGCTTGTTAATGATGATGCCGATAATGATGTGGAAACTGACGTTGTTAATGCAACTTCATCTGATAATGTTGTTCAAAACGCAGATGCCGAAGCAACGGGTGAATTCAGTACTAAAAATGCGATAAGCGATATTACCGAGTCTGAAGAGATACCAGAGCAACCTTCATTAACGCCGAGTGGGACAGACACCAATGCAGTAGAAAATAGCCCATCGAGTGATAGTACAGATAACAGTTCACTTGATGCCTATTCTTTTATGGATTATGACGGCGAGGATGATTCTTCAATGGAATATCAGCCATCTGATCATGACGAATATTTAGCGTTTTCGGCTTCAAGTGAGGCAACTCAAGCTAACAATGTTAACGAAGCACCTGACTCGATGTCTGAACCGAAAACGGTTAATCCCCTTGGCGATGATAACAGCGACTTGATGAGTGATAATGTCACTCAAAAACAGACTAGCGCTGACGATAATTTAGACGACTTTTTAGATGAAGTATTAGCCAGCCGAGATTCTCTCATTGCAGATGTTGACGCCTTGCAGCAAAAAGAAGAGCTGGCAAAAAAAGAATCGACAAAAACAATCAGTTCTAGAGTGAGCAAAGCGGCTGCGACATCAACATCAACATCAACAACAACATCAGCTAATGAACCCCTTGATAAGTCAGAACAGGCTCAATTTAGCTCGCCTGCGGCCAGCGAAGTGTTATCTACAACGACTAGCGGAACAGAAAAGCCTGAAGTTGCAGATTATGACAGACCTCCATGGGTTGCACCCAAAGAGGGTGAAAACGTTAATGCGTTTGCAGATACTAATCAAGAGACTAAGCCAGCAGTTGAAACAACACTTCAACCATCGAATTCTGTCAGTCAGCAAGCCGGTCATCAACATCAAAAACCAGCCCGCGCGCAAATAGCTCGTTCACAGGCTGCCGAACCGCAGAACATTAATGCAGCGCCGGTGATGCAATCTAGCGTGCTCGCTAAATTTGAACCACACAGCATTCAAGGTGATGAGGTCGATTTACATTGGTATAAAGTGATGACCAACGTGTCCGTAGGCGGAAGGGTTAGACAATTAGGGGTGAACTCCGTTTGCTCAACATTGTCAAACCCAATAGTATTGGTGTTAAAACCAGACCAGAAACATTTGTCAGCGCATACGGCTATCGATCAATTACAACTGGCGTTATCTGAGTATCTGGAGCAACCAACAGAAGTTGAGATCCAGATTGGTGTGGTGCCAAAACGAGAAACACCGCTTGAATTACGTAAACGTTTTCATCGGGAGCTTATTGCGCAAGCGCAACAGTCTATTTTGCATGATGATAAAGTTCAGTGGATGATCCAACACTTATCGGCTCAATTAGACAGTGACACGATTGAATATCCATCTGAGCAACTAGGGCAAATAGCGCAAGATATTGCACTAATCAACGCTTCATAAGTACACAAATAGGGTGATTTTACAGAAAATGAATATATCTTCATCTCAAAAATGTATCTGTAATATTGCCAATCGATTTTATTTCAGTAAGATTGTCGCCATTATGACGACTTGCTAACAACCTTAATTAGAGAGAGACGACTATGTTTGGTGGAAAAGGCGGTATGGGCAATTTAATGAAACAAGCCCAAATGATGCAAGACAAAATGGCTAAAGTGCAGGAAGAAATTGCACGCACAGAAATGACTGGTGAAGCGGGTGCTGGCTTGGTTAAAGTAACCATGACAGGTAACCACAATGTGCGTAAAGTTGAAATTGATCCAAGTTTGATGGAAGACGATAAAGAGATGCTAGAAGATCTTATCGCCGCAGCGTGTAATGACGCGGCCCGTCGTATAGAAGAAAATCAAAAGACTAAAATGGCCGAAGTGACTGGTGGTATGCAATTACCTCCTGGAATGAAAATGCCATTTTAATCATGTCGTTAATTGATAAAAAAGCTCAAGCATAATGCTTGAGCTTTTTTATTTACAGCGCTAAACCGCTTTCATCGCAGCTTGTTGGTCAATAATTACATAGCCTTGTGCTTCGTACTCATTAATGCATTGCTGAAATTTATTTTCAAGTTTAACTTTATCAAAAAAACCTAAGGCATAAGAATCACATTTTACTTTCATTTTTTGGTCATTTATCAATAGTGTTTCTTTTTTCAATTCAGCGAAACCTAATGAGTATGCGATTTCAATAAATTTGAGGTTAATAAAGTAACCTAATAAAACTGCAACAATAACAATGATGATTTTTTTCACAATAATGTCCTTAATATTATTCTATAAATCCATGAGTAACTCATCTAGTTATAGCAATTTATATGCCAAATTAAAAACTAAATATAATCAATCAGTTATTTATTTTCTATTCTGTAACTTAGTTATTTTACTCATTAAGTTATGAGTTTGACCAACCTAAGCAATCTATTTAGATAACCAACCTTGTGTCGGTCCATGCAGCCATAGACTTTGCTATTACCCTAATGTAAAACATTTAAATATTAACTCAAAGTAAAAAATATTTGACATTGATTGACATCAAACTAACATGAGGTGAGTTAAATATTTTTTACTTTGAGTTCGCTGAGGTTAACATGGGTAATAAACAGAAAGTACATCAATGGTTGCAAGAAACCAGCTTCCGAGAGTTAACGTTATCGATAGATTTTTTGGTGACAGGATATATTTTCTATCTTTATTTGAGTCAGTTGTTTAACGCAACCCCAGAGCAACTAGCATCTATTGAATGGTTATCAAGCTT
>NZ_JACJFI010000108.1 GCF_014164505.1 Shewanella sp. SG41-4
ATTCGCCATTTATCCGCGAAAACTTTCAGTTTATGGCCATTTCCTAAAAGGCTGATTCCTGCTAGTCTTTAGCACATTCAATAAAAACATAAAATAATATGATGAAAAGGAACACTCTGTGAGTAAACAATTCAAGCTCGGACTCACGAGCAAAATTTTAATTGGCATGGCATTAGGCATTATATTTGGCCTAGCATTAAGAAACTTTTTCCCTGGTAGTCAATTTATTCAAGAGTACATTACCGATGGATTCTTACATGTCATTGGTACTATCTTCATCTCAAGCTTAAAAATGCTCGTCGTACCTTTAGTATTTATCTCATTAGTGTGCGGTACCTGCTCCCTTAGCGATCCATCTAAACTGGGGCGTCTTGGTGGCAAGACCATATCCTTCTATTTATTCACTACCGCTATTGCGCTCACTATTGCGATTTTAGCAGCAGTATTGATCCATCCAGGTAATGCGAGTTTGGCCGGTAACGTATTAGAATACTCGGCAAAAGACGCGCCTAGCCTGTCTGAAGTCATTATTAATATTGTACCGACAAACCCTATGCAAGCCATGAGTGAAGGCAATATGTTGCAGATTATCCTATTTGCAGTTGTTTTTGGCTTTGCTATTTCACATATTGGTGAACGAGGTACACGTATAGCGTCATTTTTTAACGATTTAAATGAGGTGATCATGCGCGTGGTTACCTTAATTATGCAGTTAGCACCTTATGGTGTGTTTGCACTAATGGCGACCCTCAGCTTAACGTTAGGCTTAGAAACCTTCGGTAGTGTTGTCAAATACTTCTTCCTCGTGGTTGCGGTATTATTTATCCAAGGTTTAATCGTTTACCCTACTCTACTAAAACTATTCTCGGGACTCAGTCCGTTAATGTTTTTACGTAAAATTCGCGACGTACAGCTGTTTGCTTTTAGTACTGCAAGTTCTAATGCCACACTGCCAGTTACCATTGAAACGGCTGAGCATAGAATGGGCGTAGACAATAAAATCGCTTCATTTACCTTGCCATTAGGCGCCACACTCAACATGGATGGCACAGCCATTATGCAGGGTGTAGCAACGGTATTTATTGCCCAAGTATTTGGTATTGAACTGAGTATCATGGATTACGCCACTGTTGTGGTAACGGCTACTCTGGCATCTATCGGAACGGCAGGTGTGCCAGGTGTTGGCCTTATTATGCTGGCAATGGTGTTAAATCAGGTCGGTTTACCGGTTGAAGGTATTGCCTTGATTATTGGTGTAGACAGAATGCTAGACATGATCCGCACAGCGGTAAACGTCACTGGTGATGCTGTAGCTACCGTGATCATTGCCAAATCAGAAGGCGAATTTAATGAAGAAGTATTCAACGATTCGCAAGCAGGTAAAGCAGCCAAAAGCTTTGAAGAACAAGTGCTTAACGCCAAAAAATAACACTTAAGTTCACCTTATATAAAAAAGCGCTAATTTAGCGCTTTTTTATTATCTTTTTCCTACATAAATGTGCCATTATCATCAACTTACATTGAAATAAGTTCTCATCGATATCAACAAATAGATATCAACAAATGGATATCAACAAATAGATATCAACAAAAATCTCACCAGCTTGAATTTATAAAAAACGGAATATATATGGACATGACTTTATTGGCGGGTTTAGCGGTTATTCACATTGTGGCATTAATGAGCCCAGGACCTGACTTTGCCATTATCGTTAAAATGGCTACGCAGCAAACACGCTTAACCGCACTTTATTGTGCCTTCGGCATTGCTGTCGCTATCTTAATTCACACCTTTTTGTCGTTGATGGGCATCAGTGTGATGATACAACAGTCTCATATTGCCTTTATGACCGTACAACTGATTGGCAGTAGTTATTTAGCATGGATGGGATATGGGGCGTTAAAATCAGCTATAACCAGTATTATCAGCAAACGTCGTAATTCAAACACTCCATCAATGCAAACAAATGTGGCAAACGCTGCACTAATATCGTCACTAAAAGGATTCAAAATTGGACTATATACCAACCTACTAAATCCTAAAGCGCTGATCTTTTTTATTACTTTATTTTCTGTATTAATCACGCCACAAGTCAATCACTCAACTAAAATAGCTGCCACGGTATTATTATTTGTGTTGTCATTGGCGTGGTTTAGCTTACTCGCACTTATTTTATCTAAACCTCGGGTACAACAAAAAATGCTCGCGGCCAATTCCATTATCGATTTACTCGTTGGGGTTATTTTTATTGCCGTTGCTGTCACTATTGCTAATAACATAATTCATCAAATTATCAGCCAAGTCTGAAGATAATATTGTTAAAATTAGCTGTATAAAAAAAGCATTTAAATATATAAAACAAGTTGATAGGCTAAGTTTTGACGACGTTATTCAGTAACGCCTGTTACTCGCGATAATGCTGCCAGTAAATTGATTAATACTACATTGATTAACACTTAACGGGCGTTAGCAACGCCCAGAATTGTTTACTGTGAGACTTCAAGCTACTAGACTCAAACACAACTATGTTTAGCAAGCCTGTAAGCGATTGCGAGGATAATGCAATAATCGACGTGCTAAATAATCCACAACCACATTCAAACCCGCAGTGAAAAACAACAGCAACAATGCCCCACTAAAGCGAATTTCAGAAAAATTACTGTCGACATAAAAACCCAACGTCATCACCCCAAGCATGCCCAAGATAGCCGTTTCACGGATAATCACTTCAAATCGATAAAACAGCAGTCCCATAAAATGTGGGTATATGGCAGGTAGCACTAGATAACTGTACTGATCAATCCTAGGCTTGTATGTCAACGGCACACTAATGCTGTCAGCTTGACGTGACATTAAAAAGACCATCAAGCCGCTATTGTGCAGCGCTAACGCGATAATCGCTGGCAACATCGAGGGCCCTAGTAGCATCATAAACACAAAAGCCAATAAATATTCAGGCAATGAACGTAATATTAAATTCACCGCCCTCATGATTAAAATAACCACTTTTGGCATCATCAAGTGGGTATTAAAAGGCAATAATACCAACGTCAACACATGAGTTAACCCCAAAGCACAAAAAGCCAGTACCAAGGTAGCAACCATCCCGGGAAACACTTGCTGGCTGATTAATGTATAACTCCAGTTAACGAGTTTCGACAGGTTATCTGTGTCCAACCAGCTCAAGAAGGGTTGTCCTTGAAGCATCGGTGGTAAAACATCAACACTGATAAAACGCCAAATAAGTTGCGAGTCGATAACAGGAATGGGAGGTAAGAAGTACACAGCAAGCGGTAAATACAGCCAAAGCATTATCGGTTTAGCCCAAAAACGTATGCTACCAATTAACAACACAAATAAGATTAATAGTGCACCGCCTTGTTGATAATGCCCCTGACGAAAAGCGGATTCTAAATAAAACCCTAATGTCGGCATACCAATAAAGCCCAACACAGCACTACTACGAAGCGCACATTCAAAACGGTAACGAATATAATCGACAATCTGCGGATACATGTGCATCCATCGACCATATATAAATGCCGACAGTTTATCGGTGCCCTTAGGCAGTGAAAATAAGGTATGCATTGGCGCTTGCTGTAAAATATCAGCAAACACACGGGCAAAAGTAGCTGCATAAGGAAGCGCTATGGCTAAAATACCGGTAATGGCTGAAAGACCAAATATCTGTAAGAATATCAATGCCCAAAATATCTCATGGATAGCACGGATAAATGCACACATTGCCGCCACTACAGGATGTTGATACCACAATGCTAATGGAAATCCCAATAGCAACCCAATCGTAATCCCAAGCAGCGCAAAACTAATGGTTTGCCACAGCGCATCAAGTAAATACTCTGTCGCGAAAAAGTCAGGGTGCACAAAGCCTTGCCACATGCGACCAAGCTCAGACCAAGGATCGAGTGCAATCACCTCGGTATCAGCAAAAAACCAACACACGGAGACCATGAGTAAAAGCAACAGAGTGATTTTCTGCCAATGCCCTACAAAAGAGTAGCGACTGTGAGTAATTATTTTAGGCATTATAAAAACGGGGATAGAATGAAGATAAATCGCTTAGCAGCATCAACATGTTCATATTTATGCCACTGAATGGTTTGGTAAATCGGCTAATGCATAATGCTGTGATAAATGAGCCAGAGATAATTGGCTCGCTTTGTCATCTAGTACTACTTTGCCATCGCTAATGACAATAATACGCTCAAAGTTTGCTAACGCTAGTTCGGCATCATGCAACACACAAATAACACTCTGATGCGTTTGCTTAATCAAGTTTAGTAATCGTAAGCCCATTAGCGGATCTAATGCAGAAAAGGGCTCGTCGCCCATAAACACTGATTGTTGTTGAAATAACGCTCTGGCTAAGGCCACTCGTTGGCGCTGACCACCAGACAACTCACTGACTTTCTGTTGCAAAGGCACGGTCAGTTCTAGTTGCTGGCAAATAGCAGCGATTTGTTGTTGCGGCTTATTAAACGGCAACAACAAATTAGCCAAATTATACCAACGGGAATAACGTGCTAAACCACCAATAAATACATTGTGATATATCGACAGGTTATCAACTAACCCTTGTGCTTGAGAGCACAAGCAGGTTTGCTCGGCCAATTGTTGATATAGGTGATGCAATAGCGTGGTTTTACCCACGCCAGAAGGACCTAAAATAGCAACATGCTCATTTACCTTAAATGACAAATTCACTTTAGGTAAAATAATTTGCTGGTTATAACCTAAATCAACATCAACCAACGACAACATTAATCGAGCATTCCAATTGCTTTTGCCACGCGCTCAATCGGCTCATAATCGCTATTTTTAGCAGGTACAAATGACTCACGCGGAAAACTGGCTAACAAATCTTTATCCGTCATACCAATTAAGGTTTTAGTCAGCTTTTCTTTAAAGCCTGCACCAAAAGTTTCATCAACACCAGAATGAACAGTCCATTGATAATCTGGGTAAGTAGGGCTTTCCCAAATCACTTTCACTTTACTGGTATCAACTTCACCTTTTTCAACGGCAGTGTCCCATACTTTATAATTAACCGCACCGACTTGATAAACACCCGCTTCTACTTGGCTAATAGTACGGCTATGGTCACCAGAAAAACCGATGCGTTTAAAAATCTGTTCAATTGGCTTACCGGTATTTTTTTCAATAAAATACTGTGGCATTAAACGCCCTGAAGTTGAGTCTTTAGAACCAAAGGTAAAGGTATAATCATTCAATGTAGGAAAATTAGTTGAAGATGCAATCTCAGTAGATTTATGAGCAATTAAATAACTCTTGAAATACTGATCTTCAAAACCTTGAGCAATAGCCTCAGAACCAGGTACTAAACGACGCGCCTGTACACCCGATAAACCACCAAACCAAGCTAGTTGAACTTGGTTATTACGAAATGCTGTTACCGCTGCAGAATATGACTTTACCGGAATATATTTCACTTCCACGCCTAACTGCTCAGTTAAATATTCAGCCACTTTATCAAAACGAGTACGAAGCTGGCTTTCATCTTCATCGGGGATAGCAGTAAAGGTAAACGTTGCACTTAATGCAACTGTCGAAAATAAACTTAAAAAGCTAGCCGATAATAAATGTGTTAATTTCATCTCAATCTTAAAAGTTAGTCGGTCAATGACGCTATTCTAACTTACCTGATACTTGATTACATCGACTAAGCCCACTCAGTGCATAAATGTGAGTAAAAATAATTAACGTTATTGGCATTATGGTAGTAAGTTTTAATATACCGACCATAAATAGTTTGTTTGATATTTAACCTCACCAACTTGTAGAGTAATATTGGCCTAGCACATTTAACATAAAGTGATGGTTCCACAAGGATGAAATATGCGCATATTGGTTATTGAAGACGACCCTCTTTTGTCACACCATTTACAGGTTCAGTTATCAGATCAAGGCAATCAAGTGCAAGTGGCATTAACCGCAAAAGAAGGTTTTTATCAAGCCACTAATTATCCTATTGATGCTGCCATTATTGACTTGGGTTTGCCCGATCAAGATGGAATAAGCCTAATCAAAATGCTGCGTAATGCAGATGTTAAAGCACCTATTCTAATTTTAACCGCTAGACTAACGTGGCAAGATAAAGTCGAAGGGCTCAATGCAGGTGCAGACGACTACTTAGTTAAACCATTTCAAAAAGAAGAACTCATCGCCAGACTTGACGCCATAGTGCGCCGCAGTAGTGGTTTTGCTCGCTCAACCATCACCAGCGGAGCTCTGCAAATAGATGTCGCGGCAAAACACGTAACACTCAACCAAACACCATTAGACATTACCGCCTTTGAATACCTTATTCTGGAATACTTGATGCGTCATTGCCATGAGGTTGTCGCTAAACAGCGTTTACTTGATGTGGTCTATGCCGACAAAGAAGGCGACCCCAATACCATTGAAGTGATGATCAGCCGATTAAGAAAGAAACTTGCTCAAGGTGGAATTGAACAGTCTATTATCACCCTTCGCGGCCAAGGATATAAATTTAACCACCCATGCGACTAACATTACGACCTAAAAAACGTCTGCTTACAAGGATGTTCTTAACCTCCTTGGGTATTATTGCGTTAGTAGGATTTGGTCTGGCTTGGTTAATTACCTTGCTCCATGCCCAAAACCGCTATAACCAAACCACCAGCGCCTTAATAGCCCAATTACCCATCATTGCCGCAGAGTTTCGCGAAAACAATTTAATCCCTATCACCCAAGCCCGTGAAGGTGATGATGTCGACACGCAATACATTATGGCTACCTGTAATAGTAGCTATAACACCTTATGGCGTTCTGACTACGCTATCAGCTTAAACTTGAATAACATCTGTGAACAATATCTTGATATAAAAGATGATTTACCGCCTTTCTACCTCAATTTTAATGGCCAACAAAGCTACTTTGCTTACTTGCTCAGCATTGACGTTGAAACCGAAATATATCATCTATTGATTTTAAAAGACGCCACCGCACTGAAAACTGAACTAAGCCAATTTAACCGACTCACTTATTTTAGATTGGCAATGGTAATGGCGATTGCATTGTTACTGTTAGTGAGTGCTGCCTATTGGGGAATGCGGCCGTTAACGAAGCTGAAACAAGAGTTGATACAGCTACAACAAGGACGTAAAAAAAGCCTATCACAAGATTACCCCGTTGAATTACAAGGCATCACTACAGCATTAAATCAACTTATGGACCAAACAGACCAACGTCAAACTCGTTATCAAAATGCCATGAACGACCTTGCTCATAGCCTAAAAACGCGTCTCGCCGCCAGCATTGCCATCATTGACGATGACGCATTAGATCGTGAGCAACAGCATCAAAAAATACTAGAACAAATAAACGACATGGATCATTTGGTACAGTATCAACTCAAACGCGCCATGTTAGGCCAACAAGGTTTACGTCAGCAACAAACCGTTATCGCACCGATTGCCCAACAGCTTGCCCAAATGCTCGATAAAATCTACCGCGATAAACATGTCTTATTCACCCTAAACATATCACCTTTATTACAATTACCACTCAGTAAAGGCGACGTGATGGAGCTGTTGGGAAATCTGCTGGAAAATGCATTTCGCTTATGTGGCAATAGCGTCATGATCAGCGCAACTACCCTTGCTAACAATCTCATCCAGCTCAGTATTGAAGATGAC
This sequence comes from Shewanella sp. SG41-4, assembly GCF_014164505.1. GTDB lineage: Bacteria > Pseudomonadota > Gammaproteobacteria > Enterobacterales > Shewanellaceae > Shewanella. The sequence continues at coordinate 7,702 of NZ_JACJFI010000108.1, forward strand.
GGTCCCGGTGTAGACGACGCCATTAAACAAAAAATAATCCAACGCGGCATGAGAGCCGACATTCAATCACCCGGGCAAGGAATTGGTTTAGCAGTATGCCATGAGCTCGTTAGTAGCTATGGTGGCACGATGACAATCGACACTAGCAAGCTTGGCGGAGCCGCTTTTGTTATTCAGCTCCCCGCAACGGCATAAGCACGCCGTAAAAAAGTCATCCATTAAATGAGCATATAAAGCCACATCAGGTTTTACTCAACAGTAATCACTAACTTAATGGCGCATACAGTTGCTCTGCACGATTAAACATCGCCCAAGAAGTCGCAATGTACTTATCGTTACTAATGGGTACATTGCCACGATGGCTGTGAGTAAAACCGGCAGGAGCTATCACCATCGTACCTTTTTTCGGGCTTATTTTACGTTGCTGATAGTAAAACTCCGTTTCGCCGCCCTCTTCAACATCATTCAAATAAAACATGTATAGCACCACCCGATGAAGCGCCTCATTATGACCATTCTGTGGAAACTGCTCTGAATGCCAATGCGGATATCCACCTACACCTTGCTGATAATGCTGTACATTAATAGAACCACTACGATACAAATACTTAGTTAATGCCGCGGCTCTTGGTTGACCCAGAGCCTCAAAATTATCAGGTGTTAAGGTTTGTGGTTGACCATTTTCATCAGTCACTTGCACAGACACTGCCCCCATTAACGTTAATGAGTACTGGGTAAAATAATCGCTAATATGAGTAAACGTCGCCGTTAACAGTTCATTTTTTAATTCGGCTAAATCCTCAAAAGCATCTAACATTAAATCACGACTGCGCTTTTTTTCGATGTCGACACCAAAGCCTGTATGGCCTGGACCCACGCTAGGATGCGCTTCAAATGCCGCGATTAAACGATCACATAAATCATTACTTATCGCATTGGGATATACTTCAATAAAATCCATAGGGAATAACTATTGTTAATAAATTTATAGTAGTATGCTGCCACGCAATTAAAGTGCCTGTAAAGGGCAATACACAACATAGCTCATTGTTCTTCAAAGTAACTGTCGATTGAATATGAAAAAAAACCAAAAAATTTCTGTAGAGCGATTAGAAGTTGGCACCTTTATCCGCTTGCCTATTTCGTGGAAAGACCACCCTTTTCTGTTTAGCAGCTTTAAAATTAAAGATGCTGCACAAATCGAACTTATCAAGGGCTTAGGCCTGAAAGATGTTTTTTTTGATCCCGAAAAAAGTGATGTTGAACCTGTAACGTCTGAGAATGCAAATACCCAAAAACCCGACGAACAGGCCCTAAACGCGCTAAAAGAACAAATGATCAGCCAGAAGTCGGCCAAAATAGATGAGCAACAAAAGCTCAAACGAGATTTAAAGAAAACCGAACAACAATTTAATCGCTCAGTGTCGATGATGCGCTCAATGGTGTCTAAAATCAGTAGCCGACCACTCAATGCGGTGGGAGAAGCGAAAGACCTCATCAGCAACATGACCACCATGCTACTCAATAGTGATAATTTAGCCTTACATTTAATGGGCGATGCTAAAAATGATGAGCATATTTATCACCATTCACTTAACGTCGCCATGTTATGTATGTTAATGGCAAAAGAGCTAGGTTGGAGCCGCGAAGAAGTTGAAGCTATCGGTATTGGTGGGTTATTTCACGATATAGGTAAACTCAAAGTCCCAAGCAACATCCTCAACAAACGAGTGCCTCTTACCACGCCAGAAGAAAACTTTATTAAACAACACCCATTGATGAGCATTAACTTTCTCAAACTCGCTGACAGTTTTCCAGACGAAGCCAAACCATTAATTGCTAATCATCACGAATTTCTAGATGGCAGTGGCTACCCACAAGGACTCAAAGCCGACAAATTAGACAAGCTTTCTCAGTTAATTGCTGTGGTTAACGAATACGATAATTTGTGCAATGGCACCAACCAAACCAAGGGAAAACCGCCAAGTATCGCCTTGGGTTTGCTATATAAAAACTATAAAAACAAACTCAATACTGAATACATTAGCAAGTTAATCAAAATGTTAGGAATTTATCCGCCGGGCAGTATTATTGAATTATCCAGTGGCCAATTTGCCATGGTTATGTCGGTAAACTTACAGAAGCTATTGTGCCCCAATATTGTGGTTTACGATCAACTGGTGCCAAAAGATTTAGCCCCCATCATTAGTTTACAAGATGAAGGCCTGAGCATTGTCCGCAGTCTACCTGCCGCAGCATTGCCAGAAAAAATCCATAAATACCTCAATCCTAGAGAACAAATCAGCATAGGCATTGGTCAAAACTAGTGTTGTGACATAGATAAATTAAGCAGTATTGAATAGTCTATTTCATCTCATTAATGAGTGAATTACATAACACTATTCCAGTCGACCTACTCCCACCCAGCTCAAGTATTTTAGGCATAAAAAAAGCCATCAATCGGCAACAATTGATGGCGTTATTTTTTGTGCGGTAAGTTGCCGCTATAACCAACCTTTCCGTTTAAAGAAAAAGTAGGTTCCTGCTGCACTGGCTAACATTAATGCCACTGCCATAGGGTAACCAAAGCGCCAATCGAGTTCTGGCATAATATGGAAGTTCATCCCATAACTGCTGGCAATTAGCGTAGGGGGCAAAAATACTACCGCCGACACCGAAAATATCTTAATGATTTTGTTTTGTTGCAAGCCACTAAAGCCCATCGCCGCATCAAGCAAAAATTGTAACTTGTCGAATATAAACTGACTGTGTGGCATCAATGATTCAATATCAGATAGCATCTCACGAATGTCTTTCAAGTTTTCATCCGATAATCGGTCACGATAATAACGTTGCATATAACGCAATGATCGCTGAGTATCCAACAAACTTAATCGAATTTTACCGTTAGAATCTTCTTGTAAAGTGATCAGTTTAAAAACGCCATCAAGCTCTTCGTCATTAAATACTTGCTCGCCAACATTTTCTAAAATACTATAAATATCTTCAATTAAATCAGATAGATAATCAACTTTCAAAGTAAAGAGCTCTAACAACAAGCCTTGCGGAGTGGTAATATCCAAGCGGCCTAAACGTAGGTAATTACGCAGTAAACGAATAAGACCGACATCTTCTTCACGCATTGTCAGCAAAAAACGTTCACGTAAGTTGAACGACACGTTAACCGCACGTACATCGGAACTCACCCGTTGCGGAAACAACGAGTTAATGTGTAAACCGTCTTGGTTTTGATAAAAACGCGCCGAAGCCTCAATTTCTTTAATATCTTCTTCGTCGGGCACTTCTTCAGCAGAGAACAACCTCAACCATTGACGCTCTGCATCATCGGGTTTTAATAAATCTAACCACAAGGTTGATTCAGGGACTTTATCGCCCACATTCAATTCGGTGGTGATTAATTCTCTATTTTGATAGGCGTATGCAGTGATCATCGCTCCCCCAAAGTCCGTTAGGCTATTACAAACATAACAAACAAAAACACTCAAAAAGTGGCGCTAGTTTACTCAACTACAAATGAATGAAAAGTAAAATATTCAACTGCGCCAAAAACCGTACCAGTCATATATTTTGTTAGATATTTCGTTAGATAATTTGTTAGACAATTTGTTAGACAATTTACTGCATAATTTACTGAATTGTTTGCAAGATTCTGTGAAAGAAAAGCCCCGAACTAAGCCATTGGGTATATCCACACCAAACCGTTTACGTTCATAGCCACTGACCATGTTTAATCATCGGTTTATTGATGTAAAAAGTCAGCATCGAGTTCAGTTTAACTATCATCAGTAACACTCTGCACGCTATTAAATTTTACAACTGCCATGCTAAACGACGATTCAATAACATGTTAAGTCTGTTCGCTTGCTAAGCCACCAAAGCATAACACGCGTTAAACCTAGACTCGTTATTATCTTCGCTCATAAAAAAGCGCCCAAATAGGACGCTGTAGACGCATAACCAATGAAGCTTATGTTATTCGCCTTTTAAGCGACGATCCAATTGGTCTTTCAAATTTGCTGGCACGCCTTTAATCAAAATCGTGTCAGATATTGGATCATAAATAACCCGCTCACCTAAATGGCCGCCATCAAAGCTCAATGTCACCCCGCCGCCAGTACCTGAAAACTTCTTCAAGCTGCGTAAGCTGGCTTTATCGGCTGGAAACTCTTCATCTAACTCATAGCTGCCGCCACAAGCAAAATCGTAAAATGAATCCATACCAGAATCCGCTAACTCATCGGCTAAATCTTTAACCTCAATCACTTCACCCGCGTCAGCGCGTTCAGAGCAATATTCAAATACCTTGTTACGGCAACCTTGGCGTTCATCTTTGGTTAACTCACTGCCCGCGACAAAATCTTCAACCGCATGGATCAAGGTTTTGTTTTGCGCCTTAGTATTCACGCCTTCGACACAACCCATAAAGTCTAAAAAGAAATCAGCAACTTTACGACCAGCACGACCACGAATAAACGAAATATACTTACGAGAGCTTTTATCTGCCTGCCACTCAGTTAAGTCTATACGCGCCGCTAACTGAATATTATTTAAATCCAAATGGTTATTTTGCGACAATTCCATATCATCTAATACTGTCATCGACGACTTAGCGCTTAATAAGGCCACAAATAAATAGTCGCTGGTCATGCTGGTGTAGCAAGACATCAACAAAAAACCGCCTTGGCTAAAATCGTACTTGGCCAGTTCTTGTTGTAACAGTTGGCTAGCTTGACCGCTAAACTCAACAAAACCTAAATCGCCTTTACGATAACCGGTCAGAGCATCAGAAAATTCACTGTTGGCTTCGCCATCATCGCCATGGGTACCAAAAAAACCAAAACCCTTACCCGCTTTACCCGAATAGGTTTGATGTAACTCTTCTAACATGGTTTCAACGGCGTGAGTATTTAACAACGGTTGCGGACGTAAACGACAACGCATTTGTCCCTGACTGTCTTGAGAAATTTCGTGAATAATTGCTTGCTCAATACTAATGCTCATAAGCCTTGTTAATCCTGGTCTGTCGCAGATGTTATTTTAAAAAAGAATGATATCAGACCAACCGTATAAATCGAACAAGGGTT
>NZ_JACJFI010000109.1 GCF_014164505.1 Shewanella sp. SG41-4
GGGGATTATTATTCTACAGGTTGCTTGAACAAGCAGTGCGTTCTAAGCCGATAACGTACCAATCAATTAAAAATCGATAACCACAATATATAGTGGTTGGTTGTGCTAAGTGGATAGCCCTTATATATACCCATTGAAGTAACAGCGGCAGCAAGAGAACTCGTAACAAATGCGGTCCAAAATGTATTTTCCATGTTAACGACCTATTTACAGCATTGCCCGCGTCGATTTTTTTGTCCTCGACCACCTCTCTCCACGCAACGCTGAAAAGCGGGAAGATGATTTTCTTTTGATGCCCTTTGTAATTGTGTTAGTACGGCTTGAATATCAGTGTAACCTATTGTTGAATAAAGTAATCGGTCATACATCTGTGCATTTTCAATTTCGTCTTTAACGCCCAAATGACATGCTTCAATAATAGTTGTGGGTGTTTTGACGCGTGAATCCCAATCATCGTCAGGAATAGCTATATTGTATTTAGCAAACAAAGGTAACAAGGCATCAATATGACGACCCTCGGCCGCGACTATGTTAATGAATGGCCGTATTTCACCAAATTTATTAATAACTGCACGGTATGTTGCACGTGATTTATACTCATCATTGATTGCTTCTATGAGCGAATTGTTTACATTTTCTGACATCGTTTCCCCCGAAAGAGTAGATGAGATGATGTTGAAACTTAATGCTTAGAGCTGACAAAAGTGGGCTTAAATGGAACACCCGCTGTTTTTAGTCTCTGTTGATTATCTTACTTAGTTAACGATAACGCTAATCGCTTCTGAAATCCACAGTAGACTTTATTATGTTCGGTTTGAAAGATTGAACTAGAGGTAAACTAAGCAAATAAAGGGCTAAATAAGCCCCATTTTTACAGCTCGGTTTCGAGCCTGTAAATAATTTTGTGTAACTGCTTTTCAATCAGTAGCCTATAAGGGGCAATGGAAGGTAGCACATGAATAAACAGGAATTAGAAGCTTTCGCTAAACAAGCAGCCAAAAGCATAAAGTCTGAAGCAGACCTAAATGATTTCAGGGCAATGTTAACTAAAGTTACCGTTGAAGCGGCATTAAATGCTGAACTTGAACATCATTTAGGTTATCAAAAGAATGAGAAAGCCCTCACAAGCAACAGCCGCAATGGTTACTCCAGTACGGAAGAAGGTAGCTTTGAGTTAGACACGCCTCGCGACCGTAATGGCAGTTTTGAACCTGAAATAGTGAAAAAGCATCAAAGTCACTTTACATCAATGGACGACAAGATTTTATATCTGTATGCCAAGGGCATGACGACACGCGATATTGTCGATACCTTTGATGAGATGTATAGTGCAGAAATCTCTCCCACACTCATTTCCCGAGTGACTAATGAAGTCATAGACCAAGTTATAGAGTGGCAGTCACGTCCATTTGAGCCTGTTTACCATCGTTTTTCTAGACTGTATTGTGGTTAAAATTAGGGAAAACAATAAGGTTATCAACAAAGCAATTTTCTTAGCACTTGGCGTTAACCTTGAAGGTCACAAAGAGCTGCTTGGCATATGGATAGCGGAGAATGAAGGCACCAATTTTTGACTTAATGTGCTGACCTAACTTCAAAAAAGAGGACTCAATGACATCCTTATCGCCTGCATAGATGGCCTAAAAGGCTTTCCTGATTCGATTAATACGGTATATCCGAAAACACACATTCAGCTCTGTATCGTTGCATATTCTCATGCATCGCTATCACCTAATACCATCGATGCCGATCACTTTTCGGCCAAAATGGTATTGAGTGATCGGCTTGAATGGTATCGTTCAATTTTCATGCTTTTGTCTAGCCAGTAGGTGTTTTTAACCGTTACTCTGTTCATTTTTGATGATGAGAATAACCATGCCAACGGCACCTATTTCTATGTATAAACTCAAAGAGATTCTAAGACTAAAATACGGCTATACACTCAGTCATCGTAAGATAGCCAATAGCTTATCTGTTTCTCCATCAATCGTGTCACGTTATGCCTGTAAATCAGCCGAGCTAGGCATTACTTGTTGGCCGCTTGATGAGCAGTGGGATGATCACTCTCTGCAAAAAGCGTTTTCTTAAACAAAGCCTAAATTAAAAGGGTTTACGTTTCTTGATTGGTCATTAGTTCAGCAAGAACTACGACCTAAAACCATGACATTGTTTTTACTGTAGGAGGAATATAAAGAGCGAAATCCAGAAGGGTTTTACAGCTATACCCATGATCATTGAAACCATCAATGACCAGTTGAAAAATATCTCACAAATTGAGCATTCAAGGTACCGAAGCGTCCATGGTTTTATGTTGAGTTGATTGGCGGTTTAATCGCATATCAACTCAAAGAAAGTAAGCCACAACTTAATATCTCTGATGTCGATTTCAATGCGATTTCTGTTATGGCTTAAACTGATCTGATGGTTAAGTAAAAATAGGCTGCTGATTTAGGGGAAGATCACATTATAAAAAATATTTTGTATTATAATTTTCTGATGTAATGGAGACATGTCAATAAAGTGTCTTCAGGGTATGCCTCAGCCCCTGGGTTCAGAGATGAATTCCGGATACAGTCGCTTTTAAAGTGTTTAGGAGCAGTGCTAAGAAGGGACTCGGTCCTACTGTTGAATAGTTCAAAGCGAGCCGCATGATGATCGCTTATTACTTAATAGCCATGACCAGGCATCCTGAATATGCGTTTCTGCGGAATTTAGCGGTAAAGGGAGCCTTTAAATTGAAAAAAAGCAACCTGAATATCTTCAAAAATTTGCGTGAGCTGATGATGCGCGTTCGGCAAATAGGCATGTCACCAAAGTACTCCGGCGGCATGCCGCTGCTGCGCTCCAAATTGGTATCTTCCGATCATCTAGAGCAGCATGGTAAGAATTTGGCAGCCTCGCACAAATTGACTTCGAAACACCATCCAGAGCAGCTTCTGGCACGACTGAAGGTAAACGAGCATTTGCTTGTCGACGTTTACAGACAGCTGACGGAGGCAGTAGCGGCGCACCACCAGATTACGCCAGCCAGTGAATGGCTGCTCGATAACTTCTATCTGATTGAAGAACAGATCCGCACAGCCAAGAGTCATTTTCCAAAGAGTTATAGTCAGGAATTGCCCCGCTTGCTGAAGGTCTCATCGGCTGGTCTTCCGCGTGTGTATGACATCGCGCTGGAGGGGATATTATACGGCGACGGATGGGTAGACCCGGAAAGGCTCAGCCTTTTTGTGGCGGCCTACCAGAGCGTCACCGCTCTCAAATTGAGCGAATTATGGGCCATCCCTATAATGATGCGTCTGGCACTGATCGAAAATATCCGCCATATCGCTGTCCGTATTGCCGCGGGCAGAAGTGACCGAGACCTCGCTCTTTTCTGGACGGGTCAGATGATCGAAACTGCAGAGAAAAATCCGAAAAATCTGATTCTGGTGATTGCAGACATGGCACGGTCGAACCCACCGATGACAGAGGCGTTCGTTTCGGAATTTATGCGCCGGCTGCAGGGGCGCAGCCCTGCTTTGGTATTGCCGCTGAACTGGATTGAACAGCAGCTTGCTGAATCGGGCCTGACGATTCAGCAACTGGTGGAGTCGGGGAACCGAGAGCAAGCCTCCAACCAGGTCTCCATTAGCAACAGTATCCGCAGTCTCCGGTTTCTGAGCATAATGGACTGGAGCGGGTTTGTCGAGGCGATGAGCGTTGTCGAGCAGACTCTGCTTGCAGATCCAAATGGTGTATATGGCAAGATGGATTTTGCCAGCCGTGATAGCTATCGTCATGTTATAGAGAAGATCGCGAAGCAGAGCTCCCTATCCGAAGGTGAGGTGGCTAAGAGAGTGATCGGGCTGGCAAAGGACGGTGCGACCCGGCAAGGCAAGGATGATCTAACTGCACATGTGGGATTCTACCTAATCGACAAGGGATTGCCGCAGCTTGAACAAACGGCAGAAGTAAAACTTTCCATCTTCGAGACGCTTAAAAAAATCCTAAGCCATTCCCCGCTGCTCCTTTATTTAGGTCCGGTTATGCTGATCACGCTGATCCTTACCGGAAGTCTGTTGGCAAAGACATATGCCAGCGGGGTGAACGAGTGGACACTTATATTAACAGCCATCCTTTTGCTGTTGGCCACCAGTCAACTGGCAGTCGCACTGGCAAATGCTTTGTCGACTTTTCTGGTGTCGCCAAAGCGACTGCCGAGAATGGACTTTTCAAAAGGTATTCCGCCGGAATCCCGCACCTTAGTTGTGGTGCCGACCATGCTGACCAGCGTTGAAAATATTGAAGAGCTGGTTAAAGCGCTTGAAGTTCGTATGCTGCCAAACTGGGATGAAAACCTGCATTTTGCCCTGTTGACCGATTTTCGGGATGCGGACAAGGAGACTCTGCCGGAGGATTCGCTGCTGCTGCGCCTGGCCCATAAAAAAATTGACGAGCTGAATGAAAAATACAGAGGTCAGAAGAGTGGCACGTTCTTTCTATTTCATCGTCCCCGCCGCTGGAATCCCGTGGAAGAGATTTGGATGGGTTACGAGCGTAAGCGCGGGAAGCTTAACGATTTGAATGCATTTCTGCTCGGCGGCCCTGGCGATTGCTTCTCGCTTATTGCTGGCGAGACTGCACGCTTGTCAAAGGTGAAATACGTGATTACCCTTGACACGGATACGCAGCTGCCGCGTGATTCGGCCTGGCAGCTTATCGGCGTCATGGTTCACACGCTTAATCGTCCGCGTTATGATCAAGGCGGGCAGCGTGTCTGTGCGGGATACGGTATCCTTCAGCCCCGCGTAAGCTCAAGCCTGCCGGGGACGAATCGGTCGCAGTATGCCCGACTTTACGGCGGAACACCCGGCATTGACCCCTATACACGCACCGTCTCTGACATCTACCAGGACCTCTTCGGTGAAGGATCGTTTATCGGCAAGGGAATCTACGACATTGATGCGGTCGTGTGCTCCTTCAATGGAAGCTTTCCCGAGAACCAGATCCTGAGCCATGATTTGATTGAAGGGTGTTATGCACGCTCGGGGCTGTTAAGCGATGTAGAGTTGTACGAGGAATATCCTTCCCGTTACAGTGCCGATGTGAGCCGCCGGCATCGCTGGATCCGCGGCGACTGGCAGATTGCAGGGTGGCTTCTGCCGCGTGTGCCCGGATCCAGGGAGAGTTGTAAGAAGAACCCGCTCTCGGGGCTGTCGCTATGGAAGATATTTGACAACCTTCGGCGCAGCCTAGTACCCGCGGCATTAACAGCTCTATTGCTGCTCGGCTGGCTGCTCTTGCCATCAGCCTGGTTTTGGACTTTGCTGGTGATTGTCATCATTATGGCTCCACATCTGCTGGCCTCTTTGATGGAAATATTCCGGAAACCTAACGATCTGACGCCAGCCCAGCATCTCGCCTTTGTAGTGGACTCGACCAACAAACGCTTCGCTCAGGCGGCCTTTGAATTGGCAGCCCTTCCCTATGAGGCATACTTCAGTCTGAATGCAATTGCACGCGCAGCGTGGCGGATGCTGGTCACGCGTAAGCGCCTTCTGGAATGGGATCCATTCTGCCATTCAGAGCAAAATGGCCGCATCGATCTTATCGGCTCTTTTCGCCTGATGTGGGCAGCACCGGCTATTGCCTCTGCAACAGCAATAGTTCTGCTACTCTCCAACCCGGTTACGCTGTTAGCGGCGGTGCCAATACTGCTCTGTTGGTTGCTTTTTCCTTATATCGCCTGGCGGATCAGCCGGCCGATCACCCGCCGCAAAGCGAGACTGAGTACCGAGCAGACTTTTTACCTGCGCAAACTTTCGCGCAAGACCTGGGCATTCTTTGAGACCTTTGTCGGCTCCAAAGACAACTGGCTGCCACCTGACAACTATCAAGAGTATCGTGTTGCGGCGGTTGCACATCGCACCTCGCCAACCAATATGGGGCTTTCGCTACTCGCGAATCTGTCCGCGTTTGACTTCGGCTACATTCCGACCGGAACACTTATCGAGCGCACCACAAATGCACTCAACACTATGGCAATCATGGAACGATACCAAGGGCACTTTTTCAACTGGTACGATACCCAATCGCTGCAACCGCTGAAACCGCATTACATCTCTTCGGTTGATAGCGGAAATCTGGCCGCCCATCTGCTGACCCTGCGTCAGGGGCTGCTTGCCCTGTCCGACGAGAAAATACTTGGAATTCGATGGCTTGATGGGCTGACTGATACGCTGATGATCCTGATCGATGTTATAGAAGGCGCCGCTCCGGCCGCGCTTATTCAACTTCAGGTCGATTTGCAGTCTGCACGGCCAGCCACGCTTCAGGAAGTACGTCTCCGCCTTGAGCTGCTTGCAGCAAGCGCTGAGGAGTTTGCCGACAGCCTTGATCCTGTCTCTAAGAAACAGGCACCAACCGATAGAAGCCGTACTGAAAGAACCTCCGTCTACTGGGAAACGGATAACCTTTCCGAACACCATCCCGCCCGGGATCATGCCAATACCGACATCTCAGAGACAGCTTCCGTGGCTGATGCTAGCTGGTGGGCACGGGCTCTGGTCCGGCAATGCCGCGCCGCCCACAATGAGTTGACGGTTCTTGCCCCATGGCTTTGGCTGCCATCTGCTCCCAGTGGGCTCAATGATTTCCCCGGTATCAACGAAATCCCAACGCTGCGCGAACTGGCAAACGACGATAATGCTCTGCTTCCTGCAATCGAACAGAGGCTCGATAACGCTACACCGGAAGAATATAAGTGGCTTGATATACTTCGGCAGAGCATCACTGAAGCCATCCATCTTGCCAGTGAAAGGATCGCGGCTGTTGAAAGCCTAGCACTGCAGTCTAGCGAGTTGGCGCAGATGGACTATCACTTTCTATATGACAAGGCGCGCCGTCTGCTGGCGATCGGATACAATGTGGAAGATCTTCGCCGTGACGCTAGTTACTATGATCTGCTGGCCTCGGAAGCAAGACTGTGCAATTTCGTCGCGATAGCGCAGGGCCAACTGCCGCAGGAAAGTTGGTTTGCCCTCGGACGCCTGCTTACGAGCGCAGGCGGCGAGCAGGCGCTTATGTCGTGGAGCGGATCAATGTTCGAGTATCTGATGCCGCTTCTGGTGATGCCGACCTATGAAAACACGCTGCTTGACCAAACCTATAAGGTGGCAGTGGAGAGACAGATAGATTATGGAAAACAGTGCAGCCTGCCGTGGGGCATGTCGGAATCAGGCTACAACACGGTCGACGTTGATCTTAATTATCAGTACCGTGCATTTGGTGTGCCTGGCCTAGGGTTCAAACGCGGACTTACCGAGGATCTGGTCATTGCGCCATACGCCTCGGTGCTGGCACTGATGGTGGAGCCCGAGGCAGCCTGCCAGAACCTGCAGCGACTTGCCGCTGAAGGGGGTGAAGGAAAATTCGGCTTTTTTGAAGCCATCGATTACACCCCTTCACGGCAGCGGCGGGGAGAAACCCGTGTGACGATTCGATCCCACATGGCTCATCACCAGGGCATGAGCCTTCTTTCACTGGCCTATCTGCTGCTGGACCGTCCGATGCAGAAGCGATTTAAGTCAAGTTCGGCCCTGCAAGCGACCCTGCCATTGCTCCAGGAACGGATTCCAAAGACAGCAACATTTTATGCGCACATTCCCGAGTTCTCCGACGGTCATGAGACTTCCGGAGTGTCAGATAGGTCGGTACGCGTATTCGATAACCCCAATACGCCGATACCGGGAGTGCATTTGTTGTCAAACGGCAGTTACTCTGTAATGATAACTAATGCCGGAAGTGGCTATAGCCGTTGGAAAGATACTGCTCTTACACGCTGGCGCGAAGACAGTACCTGTGACGGATGGGGTACATTCAGTTACATTCGTGATGTGGAGAGCGGGGAGTTCTGGTCAGCCACCCATCAGCCCACGCTGAAGCAACCAGAGCATTACGAAGCAACTTTCTCCGAGGGACGTGCGGAATTTCGCCGCCGTGACAATGATTTCGATAGCTACACCGAGATAGTTGTTTCTCCGGAAGATGACATCGAATTACGTCGAATTAGCATCACCAATCACTCCAGTACACGCAAAACGATCGACATTACGAGTTACACGGAAGTGGTTCTCACATCGTCTGCCGCGGATGCAATGCATCCGGCATTCAGTAATCTCTTTGTTCAGACTGAGATCATCGAACAAAGCCAGGCGATTCTCTGTACTCGCCGCCCCCGCTCTTCTGACGAGCAGACGCCATGGATGTTTCACCTGATGACTGCTCACGGGACAGATATTGAAAAAGTATCTTACGAGACAGACCGTATGCAATTTATCGGCCGCGGCAATACTCTCACCGATCCACAAGCCCTAGCAGCGGGTTCTGCGATGCTCTCCGGCAGCGAGGGTTCGGTGCTGGATCCGATTGTTTCAATCCGCTACCGGATAAACATCGATCCGGGAAATACGGCAACCATTGATATGGTTTCCGGCATCGGAGAAACGCGCGCAGCAGCCTTAAGACTGGTAGAAAAATACCACGATAAGCGTCTCTCGGATCGTGTCTTCGATCTGGCGTGGACACATAGCCAGGTAATACTGGGCCAGCTCAATGCCAGCGAGACCGACGCGCAGCTTTACGCACAACTTGCCAGTTCGGTCATTTATGGCAATGCTTTTCTGCGTGCCGACACCAGTGTTCTCATCAGGAACCGCCGCGGACAATCTGGCCTATGGGGCTACGCCATTTCTGGTGATCTCCCAATCGTGCTACTGCAGATTGGAGATCTGGCTAATATCGATCTGGTACGGAAAATCATCCAGGCCCATGCATACTGGCATATAAAGGGACTTGACGTAGACCTGGTGATCTGGAATGAAGATCGCGCCGGTTACCGGCAACAACTTCAGGAACAGATCATCGGGCTGGTCACCGCAGGCATTGAGACGCATGTAATGGATCAACCGGGCGGCATCTTCGTGCGACATGCGGAGCAGATATCGAACGAGGACCGTACTCTTTTCCAATCAGTTGCTCGCGCCATCATCACCGACAGGCGGGGAACGCTGGCGGAGCAGATCAAAGGTAGCACTTCTTCGCAAGTGCCAATTCCAAGCTTCCTGCCAACCCGAAGTCACCGCGCCGAACCTCCAGCGGCCGTCCCAGATCGCGATCTGATCCTCTTCAACGGGCTCGGAGGATATACTCCTGACGGGCGCGAGTACATTATAACCACTGATCAGTGGAAAGTGACTCCAGCTCCGTGGGTGAACGTGCTGGCAAATGCACACTTCGGAAGCGTTATTTCCGAGAACGGCAGTGCCTACACATGGAGCGAGAATGCCCACGAGTTCCGCCTCACGCCCTGGAATAACGATCCCGTTAGTGATGCGAGCGGAGAAGCCTTCTACCTCCGCGACGAAGAGAGCGGCCATTTCTGGTCCCCAACGCCCTTGCCTAGTCGGGGAGCGGGTACTTATATTAGCCGTCATGGATTCGGCTACAGCGTTTTCGAGCACACCGAGGACGGTATCCATTCCGAGTTATGGGTTTATGTGGCCCAGGACGCAGCGGTGAAGTTCTCGGTAATCAAGATACGAAACGAGTCGAAACGGTCTCGCCAGCTCTCTGCCACCGGTTACGCGGAATGGGTGCTTGGGGATCTAAGAGCAAAATCGGCCATGCACGTGATCACCGAAATAGACTCAAAAAGCGGCGCACTTTTTGCCCGCAATGTTTACAGCACGGAGTTTTCCGATCGGGTTGCCTTCTTTGATGTGGACAATGCCAGACGGACATTAAGCGGCGACCGCACCGAATTCATCGGCCGCAACGGCACGCTCAATAGTCCGGCCGCGATGACCCGGTCGCGGCTTTCCGGCAATGTTGGGGCAGCCCTGGATCCCTGCGCCGCGATCCAGGTCTCATTCGAGCTAGCAGCGGGAGAAGAACGCGAGATCAGATTTACGCTCGGGGCCGGACGGAACACTGATGATGCCCGGAACCAGGTAGATCGCTTCCGAGGATCTGCAGCAGCGTATAGGGCGCTCGAAGAGGTTTGTCAATACTGGAAGAATACGCTCGGCGCAGTGCAGGTGGAAACACCCGATCCATCCCTCAATGTGCTTGCCAACGGCTGGCTATTGTATCAGACAATAGCATGCCGTCTTTGGGCGCGCAGCGGATATTACCAATCGGGCGGCGCTTTCGGCTTTCGTGACCAGCTGCAAGACGTGATGGCGCTGGTTCACGCCCAGCCACAACTGGTGCGCGAGCATATCCTTTTGTGTGCGAGCCGACAGTTCCTTGAGGGTGACGTTCAGCATTGGTGGCATCCGCCATCAGGCAACGGAGTGCGTACACACTGCTCCGACGATTATCTGTGGCTTCCATTAGCAACCTGTCGCTATGTTCTGAGCACCGGAGATACCGGGATACTAGATGAGTACGTCCATTTCCTCGAAGGCCACCCGCTAAATCCGGAGGACGACTCCCATTATGATCTGCCAGATCGTTCCAGCAAAACAACCAGTTTGTACAAGCACTGTGTGCTAGCGATTCTGCACGGTCTTAACTTTGGGGAACATGGCCTTCCGCTGATCGGTTCCGGTGACTGGAACGACGGCATGAACCTAGTAGGGATGCAGGGCAAGGGCGAAAGTGTCTGGCTGGGGTTCTTCCTCTGTGAAGTGCTCGACAAATTCACTGCGCTTGCACGGCTACATGGCGATTTTCCGTTTGCCGAGCGTTGCAAGGCCGAAGCGGAGCAATTGCGCCAGCGGGTCGAGGATCATGGCTGGGATGGCAAATGGTACCGTCGCGCTTATTTTGACGATGGCACCCCATTGGGATCGGCAAGTAATTCCGAATGCCAAATCGATTCGATTTCGCAAAGTTGGTCGGTACTCTCTGGCACTGGAGATACCCAGCGTTCACGAATGGGAATGGATGCCGTTTATGAGCGGCTTGTAAGCCGCGACCATGCCCTAATCCAGCTTCTGGATCCCCCTTTCGACAAGTCGCCGTTAAACCCCGGCTATATCAAAGGCTATGCTCCAGGCATAAGAGAGAATGGCGGGCAGTACACTCATGCAGCGATCTGGGCGGCAATGGCATTCGCTGAATTGGGCGACAGCCTGCGTGCATGGGAGCTGTTGGCAATGATCAACCCAGCTAATCATGGAAGATCTGCAGATGAAATTAAGACCTACAAAGTCGAACCCTATGTCATGGCTGGTGACGTTTATGCAGTTTCCCCCCACATAGGCCGCGGCGGATGGAGCTGGTACACTGGCTCGGCTGGATGGATGTACCGGTTGATCATAGAATCACTCCTGGGATTGAGGCTTGAATCGGACAAACTCCATTTCGCGCCGTGCTTCAATGCGGATTGGCCCGAGTTCAAGATACATTACTGTTATCGGGAGACGTTCTATCACATCACCGTTACGCAAACAGATGGCGAGACGAATGTGACAGTTGATGGCGTTGAACAACACGATAGGGCGATATCCCTTCTAAACGACCGTCACGAACACATCGTAGAGGTAAGGGTGCACGCTGATGCAATGCTACGCAGAAATAGATCATAATAATAAAGATGGTGCCTTTTGGCACCCGTCATCAGTGACTTGCAGAGACTGTAATCTAGTAGATCAGTCACCAGATATACTAAGTCGTTGTGGCTCTTGGTATAGCTGATTTTATCTGTGATAAAATGAGGTGCTTGAATTGGTCCTAAAATGGGGAGCGGGCTTGGATCATGTGTACTTTCAGTAGAGAGCAGTAACCAATATAAATTTGCATTTAATGGTACAATGAACGCGATGAAAAGATTGATTGCTACTCGCAGGTTAGATTAATAACAAGCTTCTAATCCGTCATGATAGAGCTTAATTTAGTGTTACAACTACAAATAAGCAGCTCGCAAAGCTTTTTTTGTATCTGTTTCCCAAATAACACCAAATCAATTCTTTATAATTAGTCTTCAATAAAAGCCTTTTACCTTTCTGGATCCGTTTCGCTCGCACCATTATCTCGTTGAGAGTCATCACCACTACACACCTATTGCTAATGATAGTTGCATCCCTCGCCTGTGTCGATAGATTGGTTTGATTGCTTTGGTTTTTACTATGGGGTAGTGGGTTAGTGAATTTGATCTGCTATTTGTAGGCGACTCGCGTGGTTTGGAGTATAAAAAGTTATCTGAAATAAAAGGCTCTCCATCTGGTACTAACACGGAAATGTCCAGGTACGTGACAGTAAAATGCAGCAGACTCGTTTATACCCCTTTACTAGTTTCAGGCGATAAGCTGCACAGAACATTGACGAGCCTGTTGACCTACTTTTAGTAATCCATATAAGCCAGTTACTAATTACTTTCGAAAAACATCAGTCTCAATACACACTTTTCAATTTTTCTTGCTAGTTTATTCGGCACGGCTCTGATAGAGTTCTTATTAATAACCAGCTTTTCAATAGCTTGG
>NZ_JACJFI010000010.1 GCF_014164505.1 Shewanella sp. SG41-4
CGCCACGCAGTCTAAATGCCATTAGCGTTGATTCGTCGTCTAAGCGCAGTGAAAACCAGTCCCAGCCTTGCTGAGCTTCGGTTAAAAATTGTGAGCTCCATTCTCGGTCAAGCCAAGCTTTACCAGTGACTTTTTCGGTAACACCATTACGGGTAATTTGGCCTGTTACATCAATAAACGGTTGGCTGTAATAATAAGACGCCACGCTTTGGTCGGCACTTTTACTGCTATAACCTTTATCACCTTGTAATTGCAGCGGTTGCTGACTGTTTAGCTGTAATTGATAACTAAACTTATCACTAGCGACATTTAGTGTGGCTGGAAATAGATTGCTAGACTGGCTTAACCATTGCCAGTTTTGTAAATGTACTTCAAATGGTTGTGGTTTAACACCTGCAAGTTTGGGGTGCGCGCGCGACCATTTTTCTGCTATTAAATGTTCAGTACTTGTGGTTACCGCAGCATGTGCCATGTAAAGCTGATTGGTCGCCCAATTATTTGTTGCTGTTGTTTGAGGGCTTGTTTGAGGACTTGTCGGCGGTGTCATTCCAATACGAAATTGAGTCCATTGTACGCCAACATCTTCACCCGTTACCGTGGTTAAATTGGCCGTTAAATACCACCACTCAATTTTAAAGTCATTGTGAGCCAGGTGGTCTTGAGGAAATTGTAAGGTTTTACCTTGAATCACCTCGCTGTAACCTTCAGCTGAAACTGACGACATACTGCTAATGGTAGACTCTTTTACTGCACTATTTTGCTGAGGAGAACAAGCAACTAACAATGAGCTAACAGCAATAACAAGGGCCATCAACCATTGAGCCTGCATTCTGTAGCTAACCGTTTTGAACACATTTTTTAACATGGTTTTGAAAGCAGTTTTGCAAGCGACGTTAAACACGCTCTTGAAAGTGACAGAGGTCATAGTGCTTCCTGTTGCAAGCTTGATATCAAGGGTTTTCTGGTTTGCCAATACAAAGGTAAACACACTGCAAGTAAACAACTAACTACCGCAATGATAACCACTTGGACATATGCAGCCCAGTCCCACACCATGGCGATGCTCCAGCCAAATGCTTGTAATGTGACTTTATGAATTAATAAATAACCCAGTAACGCGCCAGTCGGTAACGCGAGAAAGCAGGTTAAAAGTACGATAAATAGCATTTGTAGCAACACCATCATCCGTAATTGATTCCGGCTAACACCTAGAGCATACAAGCGAGCTAATGGCGCTTGCCTCGCTTGAGTTAGCATCATACAAGCACTGAATAAACCAATTGCTGCCACCAGCAAGGTCAAGCTGTTAAGTACCACAGTGATCGAAAATGTTTTGTTAAACATATTAATCGCTTCAGTTTTAATCCGCTGTTGACTGTACATATAGGCTGAAGACAAGTTGAGCTGTTGGCTAATACTGTTTTGTAGCGGGGTAATATCGCCTTGATACGCCACTGCTAGACTAATGGGTTTGGCGGGTAATTGAGATTGCTGCCATAAGGACGGAGTAATAATCGCTTCACCTTGAGGATTACCGTAATCGTAATAAATTCCGCCAATGGTCAAAGTATGTTGAGCAAGTTGCGATAGCTGAACTTTATCGCCTATATCGAGTTGGTACTTTATCGATAATGGCTCACTGATCATTAGGCTTTCACCTGCTGTGAATGTTGTCCAGAAATCATCGGCAGTGGTTTTAAACACGGTTGTTTCGGTTAAAGACAGATGGTCACGACTGACTAAGTTGATTGGCACTAGAGTTTGCGGTGTTTCAGCTCGATTGAGGTTGCTGTCGATAGTCCATTGCTCATAAATCGCTTCAACCTTGGGATCTTGTTCCAATAATATCGTTAATGTGTCAATTTGGTTTGGATTGGGTCTAATGTATAAATCTGCATGCAAACGAGCATCTAGCCATTTTTTTAGGGTAATTTCAAAGCTGCCTACTAAGGTATTCATGGCGATGTTGGCGCACAGAGCTAGCAGCATGGCCATCATCGCCAGCGCTAGAGGAGCGATAATCTCTTTGGTTTCGGCAATTACATAATGCCACAACCCTTTAGGCATAAATGGACTAAGTAGGTTAACTCCCCAATGAAGGCATTGTGGTAACAGTAATGGAATCGCAACCGAGAGCACTCCGAGTAATACTAAGCTATGGCGATACTGTTCGGTAAAGGCGAAGGCGATAGTACACACTAAGATTAGCAATGCCGCGATGATAAATTGTCGCCAATGAATAATGCCGAACTGTTGGCTTTGTGGTTGTTTTTGAGCCCCTTGCGCAAGTGGGGTGTTAATCAGATTTATCAGCATTGGAATACAAGCTGCAAATGCCGCTGACAAGGTTAATATGAGTGCTTGTGCAAACCATTGCCATTGCCAGTTTCCGGGTAATAATTTGGCGCCATATAACTGCTCAAGAGTCATCGCGACCATAGGTTGCAACCATTGCGATAATTGCAGTCCGACAATAAAACCTAATACACAGCCAATAAAGACTAAACAGACTATTTCAATGCTTAGGGCGAGCATGATGGTGCGTCTATCCAGCCCTTGCTGCATGATTTGCACCAGCAATTTTTGACGCTTCATTAAGCTGTAACGAACTCCGTTATAGGCAATAAATAAGCCGACAACAAAGGCCAACATGCTCATGGCATCAAGATTAAGATGAAAACTGGCCGTTAGTGCGGTAAGCGATTCGCCTTCACTGGTTTGGGTGGTAAAATTCAGCTTGCTGGTATCAATACCTGCTTGAGTTAAGGTATGCGTCAACCTGTCTATCAGTTGTTCATCTGATTCTGTTTCGTTTGAGTCTGCGGTATCGCTGCCGTGGGAGCCAAACACTGCAATGTAACTTAACTTTCCCTGCATATTAAGCAAGGGTTGAGCGAGTGAAATATCAGCTAAAATAGCCGAACCAAGCCCCCAAGAATCTTCTATAGCAACGAGCTCAACTGCAAGGTCGTTCAGCACTACGCTGTCAGTGTTGTTAGTTACTCTGTCCATGCGTTCGCGCTGGCTTGCCGACATGAGCACTTTGGGTTTGCCTGCTAGTAATTCAGCTAGCGGAATCTGAGTCGCTGTTATCGATGATCTAACACCAGATTTTTGCTGTTGCATGTTACTGGTCATTGCGGCGATGACATCACTACTATTGACCCGCCATAACCGGCCTTGTTCATCGGTTGCGATGCCTTCAATGCTGGCGATGGTGTTGAATCCTGCATTGGCTAATGCAAAATAAACCGCCTCATCAATACTGTCTTCTGTACGGTGGCTAATCGATAGACGAGCTTGTTGGCTCATGAGTTCGGATACATTGCCATAGCTTTGCTTGGCATTTTCATTGGTGGCATACACGCCAATCAATAATGTAACTGCCAGCATGATGCCCAGCAAAATTGCGCTGGCTTGCAGCGGTGCATGACGATAATGGCTAGCAAACAGATGCAGGCATAACCTTAAGCGTTTAATTGAGGATAGGTATGATGAAGATTCGGTCATCATAAGCTTAACCCTGCAACGTCATGTCAGCAGGGTTAACCACTATCTGCTGATTTTCGACATGCCAGCGATGCTGCATAAATGCGGCGCATTGATCGCTGTGAGTCACCATTAAAATGCAACAGTTGGCTTGTTGAGCGAGTTCGGTTAGCAGTTGCATGACTTGTAATCCGGCATGTTGGTCAAGATTACCTGTTGGTTCGTCGGCTAATATGAGTTGTGGTTTGTGAGCTAATGCCCGTGCAATAGCCACTCGCTGTTGTTGCCCACCGGATAAGTTTTCAACATTGCGGTCGAGTAATGGCGTTAAGCCAAGCTGGTGGCATAATTCATCGCACCAAGGGCTCCATGTTAACTGGTTTAGCGCCAGTGAAAATTGAATGTTGTCGCGCACATTTAAAGGCGTAAGTAAGTTAAATTGTTGAAATATCACCCCAAGCGATTTACGTCTGTATTGGCTCCATTGCTTATCTTGCCACTTCGTCACCGAATGCATGCCATCACCCTGACGGATTAACATGTCTCCGTTGTCTATGGTTTCAAAACCACCAATGATATTCAGTAATGTACTTTTCCCGCTGCCGCTAGGACCGGTTAATGCGATGGTTTGACCTTGTTGCAGTGTCAGGTTGACGTGATTAAGTACCGAATGAAATGACTCGCCATCGCGGAACCCTTTACTAATGTTTTCTAAGGTGACGATAGTGGTCATAGCCGCTCCATAACGAATTTTGCTTATTAGAAGTACTGAGTGAACAGAGTAATATTATCAATAATATACGTGATGTGGAGCATTAATGTTCAAAAATAAAAAAAGCGAGCCAATGGCTCGCTTAGTGAAGATACAACACCAGTTAATTAAGCATCTGCTAAAGAATATGGCAACTCGATAATAGCTAGCTGTGAGCTTTCATCTTCAGCAATACGAAGCTGAGCGCTGTTTTCAGTATCATTTGGCAGCACAGCAGTAAGCAGAACCTTGTCGCCATATTGAACGCACTCAATGATATTACCACCACGGCGGAAGCCGCCTTCAAGGGCAATTTCTAATTGAGTGTCAGTGCTGATGGTTTGGCTGGTGGTACCAGATAAAATATACAACGCACGTTTATTGCCACCGCGATATTTCATTCTGGCAATGGTTTCTTGGCCCATGTAACAGCCTTTGGTAAAGCTAATACCATTAATGGCTTGCAGGTTGCACATTTGCGCTACGTATTGGCCGGAATGAGCTGCGTCTATGTTTGGATAACCGGCTTTAATCTCTAATGCTTGCCATGGACTGGCATCAAACAATTTTTGTCCAGATTGGCTGATGATTGCTTCTGCTGCCGCATTATTAATAATGGCAATAAAACGCTCGCCATCACGAATAATCACACCTTGCTCAACATGACTAAGTGGTTGCGACACATCGCCAAAATGTTCAGTAACAAAGGCGTGTGCTTTTGAACCAGCGATACCCATTATTTGATAATCATTACTGACATCGGCAAGTTCGGCTTTACTGAATACAGCGTATTTTTGTAACTGGGGTAAATCTAAGCTTAAAGTACTTTTCGGCAGTAACATTAATAATCTATCGCCGATTGAAAACGTACGGAAACTAGCGAGCATTTTACCTTTAGGGTCACAATGTGCGCCCCACTTCCACTCGTTTGCGCCAAGGGTGGTAATATCGGTGGTGACTTGGCCATGAATAAAGCTACGCCCTTGCTCTCCGGTGATTTCGATTAATCCCATATGAGTCAAATTTGATAACATTAATTCAGGAGACGTGGCGATAAAATCCCAATCTGGTTGGTTTACTGAAATGGTCATAACTATCCCTAACGTGAGAATAAGACGGTATGGTTGGAGTGTAACGGAATAATAGAATGCTCAACAGGGGGGCTAAGGTTTTAAAACCAATAAAAAAGCTACCTTGTGGACAAGGTAGCTTTTTTAGGAAGACAATTAACTCAAGTTAATTGCTTATAAAATAAAAGTCAGTTTAAAATAATACCCGCGCACGGATAGTGCCTTCAATAGACTTTAATTCAACTAATGCTTCTTCAGCTTGATCTGAATCGACTTCCATTACCACGTAACCAATTTCAGCGGTGGTTTGTAAGTACTGAGCAGCAATGTTAATGCCTTTTTCAGAAAACGCTTGGTTAATTTTAATCAATACACCAGGACGGTTTTGGTGAATGTGCAATAAGCGTGAGGTACCGCTATGTTGCGCTAAAGACACTTCAGGGAAATTAACGGCAGACAGAGTAGAACCGTTGTCTGAGTATTTCACTAATTTACCAGCCACTTCTACGCCGATGTTTTCCTGAGCTTCAGCAGTACTGCCACCAATATGCGGTGTAAGTAATACATTGTCTAATCCACGCAGTGGAGAGATGAATTCATCATCATTCGACTTAGGTTCAACTGGGAATACGTCAATTGCAGCACCCGCAAGATGTTCTGACTTCAGTGCATTGGCTAAGTCTTCAATATCAACTACGGTACCGCGAGAGGCATTAATAAAGAAACTGCCTTGACGCATTTGAGCAAATTCAGCCTTAGCGAACATGTCTTTAGTTTGCGGTGTTTCTGGTACATGCAGGCTAACAACGTCTGCTTGGGCCAATAACTTGTCCATAGAGTGAACTTGAGAGGCATTGCCTAACGGTAATTTATCTTCAATATCAAAGAAAATCACTCTCATGCCTAAGGTTTCAGCCAAAATACCCAATTGAGTACCAATATGACCATAACCAATAACACCTAAGGTTTTACCACGGACTTCAACACTGCCATTAGCACTCTTCAACCAACCGCCACGATGCGACATGGCATTGCGCTGTGGAATGCCACGCATCAACATGATGATTTCACCAATCACCAATTCAGCAACACTACGCGTGTTAGAGAAAGGAGCGTTGAAAACAGGAATACCCAGTTTCTCGGCTGTGGCTAAATCGACTTGGTTGGTGCCGATACAAAAACAACCAATCGCAACTAACTTTTCTGCATGGTGTAATACTTCCGCAGTAAGTTGGGTGCGGGAGCGTAATCCAACAAAGTGAGCATCTTTAATTGATGCAAGCAAAGCCTCTTCGCCTAACGAGGCTTTGTGGTATTCAATGTTGGTATAACCTGCACGTTCTAGTACATCGACCGCAGTTTGGTGGACGCCCTCCAACAGCAGGATTTTGATCTTATCCTTGTCAAGCGAGTGTTTCGCCATGATATGGGTACCCTCTTATCATTAAATGGTGCTTAAGCTAATGGTTATACTAATGCTTATACTAATAGTTATGATATAAATGCGGACTTCCGGCGCATTATCAAAGTAGCACTTTTTTAAGCGCTTGTAGAGGGCTAGATGGCTAAAGTTTATATTCTAATTTGAGAACAATATCTCATGGAGATAATTAAGATGAAGAGTAAGGTTTTATGGATAGGGATTTATCTATTAGTACTGTTGTGGTCAGTTAGCGCACCTAAAGATATGTTCACTTGGTGGTTAGAAGCGATACCAGCGTTAATCGCATTACCTATTTTATTTTTTAGTCGTAAAAGCTTTCCGCTGACCACGTTAGCTTACGCACTTATTTTAGTGCATTGCTGTGTATTATTTGTTGGGGCGCGTTATACCTATGCCGAAGTGCCGTTATTTGACTGGCTAGCACAAGTGATGGGAAGTGACCGCAATAACTACGATAAAGTTGGCCATTTTGCTCAGGGATTTATTCCTGTCATATTAGCTCGCGAAATATTTATTCGTAAGCAGGTTATGCAAATAGGTGCTTGGTGTCAGTTTTTGGCAGTATGTTTCGTGTTGGCATTTTCAGCGTTTTACGAATTAGTTGAATGGTGGGTGGCTATTGCTACTGGTGAAAATGCCGAGGCATTTTTAGGCACTCAAGGATATGTTTGGGATACTCAATCTGACATGTTTTTAGCATTAATTGGTGGAGTATGTGGCTTACTATTATTGTCGTCTTTTCATAATAAACAAATAGCGACGAAAATGGCGCTTAACCAGCCTTCTGTATGATATAGGTCAGTTTATGTGCCATAAAACAGGTATAAAATGAGTTAGTTTGACTGCTAGTCTTGGTGAAAATTTGATGATATTGAACCTATTGAAAGTACGAGCTTATCAGTCTTAGGTTAGTGATAAAGTCTTCGCACAGTAAGTCTAATTTACTATTCATACTTTAGACTTACATAATAGCCATAATAACTAGCAAATTTTTACTATGCTTGCTGTATAGGAAGGTTGTTTTATAAAAATCGTGATTGATAGTGACAGATTTACCGTGATTATCTAATATTAATGAGTCGACTTATCAAGTAACACGATTAACGAATGTAGACATAAAATGCTCTAAATGACGACAAAAAAGTAAACTATCTGCTCAGCCTATTTCTGAAGGCTAGTAACGTATTTCATTGACGTATAGTATGTAGCCTCAGGATGTGCTCAAGGTATGTTGAGCAATAAAGTACTTTTCAGGGAGAAGAGTGATGAGTTCAAATATTGATGAGTTGGTTTTTTTACACCAAATCGCAGCACCTTGCCATTTAGCTATTTTGGCAGAATCTATCGGGTTAAAAACTAGAATTGTAAAACACGCTGCTGAGCTTGAGTTAGAAAAAAAATCCAACAACTTTTATCTTGTTTCACAAAAAGGTGCAGCCTTAGACAGTAAAGGCATTCCGTTGCTGGTATCGCGCTTAGTTGAACATGTCCCTGTTGCATTATACCAAGTTGAACGTGGATCACTTGATCAAGAGTCTGCTTTACTCTTAGGCGTGCGTGGTTTGTTGTATAGCGATCAACGCATGGACCTAATGCTGACCGGTTTACGTAAGATGATTTCAGATGAATTATGGTATGACCGACCTCTGATCAGTAAAATTTTTAGACGTTTAGTCCAACAACTAGATACCAGTGCTGAAATCCCTGCCGATACCGTTGCCATCCTCCAAAGATTGACCCGTCGAGAAAGAACCATCATTCAACTTGTTTCTAGCGGCGCGCGTAATAAAGAAATTGCTCAGCGTCTGTGTATTAGTGAACATACTGTAAAAGCCCATATCTCATCCATTTTCCGTAAAACGGAATCTCGTAACCGAGTTGAGTTATTGCGTTGGGCACAAACCTATCAAAGCCATTGCGAATTAGTGAGTTAACGTACATATAGATTTATTGAATAACAATAAAAGGAGCTTAGGCTCCTTTTTAATGGGCTAATGTTATTGATCGCGTTTTTCTTTCAAAAAGGTAAGCTAATCAGTACACTGAGTTTTCTAATAATGATAATGATGGATATTAAGAATGAGTATTTGGTTTAACACTGTCACTTTAGAAGATTGTGCGCGCTTAGATGCTGGGATGCACGGAAAGGGCACCTTAATGCAAACATTGGGCATTAAAATTACTGAAATCGGCGACGATTATATGGTTGCCACTATGCCAGCCAATCCAGCAATACATAATCCATTAGGGATTGTTCATGGTGGCGCAAATGTCGCCCTAGCGGAAACCGTTGCCAGTTATGCCGCCAATTTTGTGGTCGACTTTACTCGATACTATTGTGTCGGCCAAGAAATCAATGCCAATCATTTAAAAGCATCACGTAATGGTGAGTTAACGGCAACCGCTAAACCTGTGCATTTAGGTAAACGCAGTTCTGTTTGGGAAGTGCTTATTCGTAACAGTGCCGGTGAACTTTGTTGTATTTCACGAATGACTGCAGCAGTTGTAGAGCGATAAGCTATTATAGATACTAGAAATAGAGATGCTTTATAATCAGCGATCGATCAACGTTTTAAGCTTATTGATTCTGTACTATACATATAAGGCAGCTTGCTTATTTAGTCTATTCGAATGTATCAATAGATACGTTAAACAATAACGTTATTTCACTTACCGACTCACGTTAGCTTAACGTAGTTTTTCGCTTGCATTGGGTGTAGGCATATTAATATAAGGAAAATCCATGGACAGTATCAACATCTGGGAATGGGTAGGGTATTTAGCCTCTGTCGTTGTGGCTATTTCGCTGATGATGTCAGACATTAAAAAACTACGTTGGTGGAACTTAATTGGAGCGGCGTTATTCGTGGCATATGGTCTCGCTATTGATGCGATTCCTGTGGCACTGGTTAACTTTTTTATTGTATTAATTGATCTCTATTACTTAGTGAAGTTATACCGTGAGTCCAGTCCACCAACCGAATAATCATCTTGTTTATCGATAAAGCCAAACAAGTGTTTGGCTTTTTTATTGCCTGGATTTTGGTTTTAATCTATTTTTTCTATCTTTAATAAATTCCTTAATCGTTTTTGGTGTTTAAGGTCATCTATATTAATCGTTTTTAATAATTATATTGTGCTCCTATTATGTGTCCATCGAGTGATGAATTGAGTGAGGAAAATCATCATGGCAACAGTTTACGACTTAATTGAGCAGTGGTTAGAAGACCGCGCATAGGAGCAACAAATGAATCAAGGTAATTATTTAACCAGCCAAAATGGCGCCCCAGTAGCAGACGATCAAAACTCAATCTCGGCTGGTGAACGTGGTCCTCTGCTTTTACAAGATTGGCATTTAATAGAAAAGCTGGCTCACTTTAATCGTGAACGCATTCCTGAGCGCGTGGTTCATGCTAAAGGAACTGGGGTCTACGGTACATTTACGTTAACCAAAGATTTAAGCGAATTTACCATAGCGGATCATTTTAATGGTGTGGGTAAGCAAACTGAAACCTTTGTTCGTTTCTCTACGGTAGGTGGTGAAATGGGATCTGCTGACGCA
The DNA here is from genome assembly GCF_014164505.1 of Shewanella sp. SG41-4. Lineage (GTDB taxonomy): Bacteria > Pseudomonadota > Gammaproteobacteria > Enterobacterales > Shewanellaceae > Shewanella. The sequence goes on from NZ_JACJFI010000010.1 coordinate 10,317, forward strand.
GAGCGTGATCCACGTGGTTTTGGCTTACGTTTTTATACTGCTCGTGGTAACCACGATATTGTCGGTAATAATACGCCAACATTCTTTATTCGTGATGGCATTAAGTTTCCTGATTTTATTCACACTCAAAAACGTCATCCACAAACCAATTTAAAAGATCCACAAGCAATGTGGGACTTTTGGGCGCTCAATCCAGAATCGATGCACCAAGTGACCATATTAATGTCAGATCGTGGTATTCCGGCCAACTACAGGCAAATGCACGGTTACGGTTCGCATACGTTCTCGTTTTGGAATGCAAAAGGCGAACGTTTTTGGGTTAAGTTTCACTTTAAATCGCAACAAGGCGTAGTCAATTTAACGGGCGAACAAGCAGATATATTGAAAGGGATAGATCCTGATTCATCACAACGCGACATGGTAGCGGCGATTAATGATGCAAACTTCCCGCGCTGGACTGTGAATGTGCAAATTATGCCGGAAGCTGATGCCAATACTTACGCCATTAATCCGTTTGATTTGACTAAAGTATGGCCGCACAGTGATTATCCGTTGATTGAAGTGGGTGTGCTTGAGTTAAACCGATTACCACAAAACTACTTTGCGGAAGTTGAACAAGTGGCATTAGCGCCAAGTAACTTAGTGCCAGGTGTGGGTGCATCGCCAGACAAAATGCTGCAAGCACGCTTGTTTTCATATGCAGATGCGCAGCGTTATCGTATTGGGACTAACTATAACCAGTTGCCAGTGAACTGTCCGCACGCAGCTAAAGCCAACCATCATCAACGTGCTGGTGCTATGGCAGGCACACAGTGTCCTTATCAGGGTAGCCAAACTGGTGGTGATGCCAGTGTCAATTATGGTCCTAACAGTGTTGCACCACTCATAGAGAATGCTAGCTTTGAAGAGCCACCGTTACGTTTAGAAGGAGAGGCCGCACGCTTTAGTCGTTATAACCAAGATGACTTTACCCAAGCAGGTAATCTTTATCGTATCTTCAGTGAAGCAGAGAAAAATCGTTTAGTGGAAACGATTGCTGGCACACTAAGTCAAACGACTTTAGATGTTCAACAAAAAATGGTCGACCATTTTACTCAAGCGGATGTTGATTACGGTCAACGTGTTAAGCAGGCTTTGGCAAAGTAACCTGTATTTTGCCAAAGAATAAGCGACGATTAAGGCCTTAACGCTAACAGATTAGTTGTTTAGTAAAACAGGAAGATAATCATTATCTTCCTGTTTTACTATTCATCACTAATATATGTGGGCGTGTAACCAATTATGGGGAATATGCACGCTTACCAGTAAATATTTACTTTTAAAGCACTTTTACGTGAGTGTTCCATAGCAAACAATAAACTGGTTTCTTTGTTATCTAACCAAGTCTCGATGTTAAGTTGATGCTGTTCACTTAAATGCCTTAATATTTTATAGGCAGATAACGTACTAATGCCTAAAGCTAAGTCTTGCCAAGGTGCCCGAAAAGCCTCGCGTTTTTTAGCGGGGTACATTTCTCCGTAAGCATACCCAACTAAGATACTTTCATCTAAAGCATCTGCAACGTGTTGGTAATCTACACTGTTCATTTCAGCGGTTATGGGCATTGATTTTCCAATACGCTTCCATGAGGCTTGCTGTAGCTGGTTGGCAAATAACCCTAATTCTGGATAATGATTGCCTTGGTGTTTGCCGCTTTCAGCGATTAATAGCAAATCGACTAATGCCAATTGTAATTGACCATACTCAGGTTGTTGCCAAATGGAGGCCAATTGAGTTGAAATAGACATTGAGCTGATATAGTTTTCTAGTTGCTGGCAAACAAGCGTTTTATTGTTGATGTTGGCAAGTGGTGTTGCATTGTCTTGTAATAATAAACAACAACTTTGCAGTGGGCTGACAAATGCAAGAGCATGTTCAAGATGATCAAATAATGGGCTGATGCTCTGATCTAATAAACCAAATTGATTTAATGTGAGCCTGAGTAAGCGCACGCAGTGGCGTAATTCGCCCCACAAGGCTGATTGTTGATGAACATCACTAGTCGTTGGCAGCGTTAATATATTTTCAACCAATTGCCAGCGCTCAAGGCCTGTTTCTAATAATGTGCTCAAGGCTTGCTGCATATTATTGTTTTTCGGCAATGAGACATAATCAATATGCTCTATGGTGAACGGTTTTGATTTCCCTGCAAGTTGATAGCCTCGATGAGCTTTACTGGCTTTTCCTAAGCGAAATGGAACTGATTTAGCCACTTCAATCGCCAATTTTATTAAGGCAGAAGTATCACCAGCGAGTAATTCAAATTCGAGTTCGCATATAGGGTCAACTTTATCATTAGCAATAATTTCACCGACATCTAATGCAACCTCAACAAGACTATCGTTGAGGTATATATGCCAAGTTTGACGCTCAAAATTGGTTTCAAAAATACATATTAACGATGCCGACACCTTGTCGATATCATTTTCGGTTGGCCAAATTTCTTTGGGGAAACGTGACAAGATCGGTGTTTTTTGATCAATGCTGACATTATATTCAGGACGGGAATGGATCCCTCCGACGACCCTACCTGCTGTTTTTATGGTCTGTTCGAGTTGATTATCAAAACCCCTTACACGTAAGCCCATATCCCAATTACGCAGTTGTAAATCGTTGGTATCGAAATAGCCATTAGTGAGTTCTTTCTGCCCTTGAGGGGTCGAATTAGGGTAGTCATTCAATGTTTTTATTAATAAATCATGATGTTGTGATTGAATGAATAGTTTTAACTCTATTTCTGCGTCCATTAACTTTATGTCTGCCTTGTCATCAAATATTCACTAATTCGTCACATTATCTTCATAATGTCATATTTTTGTAATAAAAATCTCTTAGGATAGCATTGCTCGCATCATATATACTGGGCAACGATAACAGAGAAACTGTCGTACGAAATTAAAAAACACAGTTTCATTATGCGTAAGCTTGGGTTAACATGCGCCCGCTTTTTCCAAACTGGAATTTATTAAATAGGTAAACGGCAATGCCAGTAAACTCTATTTTAGGTGTGTTTGCAAAATCACCTCTTAAGCCTTTAGAACTACATATCGACAAAGTACATGAGTGTGCATCACTTCTTGTTCCTTTCTTTGACGCAACCAATTCAGGCGACTGGGATGAAGCGATAAAGATACGCAAGCAAATTAGTTTGCTTGAAAAAGAAGCTGACTCACTCAAACGTGAAATTCGCCTGACTCTTCCTGGTGGATTATTCATGCCTGTTGAGCGAACTGACTTGCTTGAGTTATTAACTCAACAGGACAAAATTGCTAACAAGGCAAAAGATATTTCTGGCCGTATTATTGGCCGTCAACTAGTCTTTCCTCAGCCTATGCATGATGCCTTTGGTGCTTATCTAAAACGTTGTTTAGATGCAGTATCACTAGCCAAGCGGGCTATTAACGAACTCGACGATTTACTCGAAACCGGTTTCCGTGGTCGTGAAGTTGAGTTAGTTGCTAAAATGATTACTGAATTAGATCTTATCGAAGAAGATTCTGATGATTTACAAATTCAAGTGCGTCGTCAGTTGTATGCATTAGAATCTGAATTGAATCCGATTGATGTGATGTTCACCTACAAAATTATCGAATGGGTTGGGGGTTTGGCAGATATTGCTGAGCGTGTAGGTTCCCGCCTAGAGCTAATGCTAGCTCGTAACTAATCACAAAGGTTATCAAGGAAACAACATGGTTGATGTATTAGTCACCAACGGCCCTATTCTTATTATGATAGCGGCTGCATTTGGATTTTTGATGGCATGGGGTATTGGCGCAAACGACGTAGCCAATGCAATGGGAACCTCTGTAGGTTCTAATGCCATTACCATTAAACAAGCGATTATTATTGCAATGATCTTTGAATTCGCCGGTGCTTTTTTAGCTGGTGGTGAAGTCACGAGTACCATTCGTAAAGGTATTATCGACGCGAGTTACTTTACTGATGTACCGGAATTGTTGGTATACGGCATGATTGCCTCATTACTTGCTGCGGGTATTTGGTTAGTTGTAGCATCAGCGTTAGGCTGGCCTGTTTCGACAACACATTCAATTATTGGCGCTATTGTTGGCTTTGCCGCAGTGGGTGTCAGTGCTGATTCTGTTGAATGGGGTAAGGTTGGCGGTATTGTTGGCTCTTGGGTAGTGACACCGGCTATTTCAGGTTTTATTGCTTATATCATTTTCCAAAGTGTGCAAAAGCTGATTTTTAATACCGATGATCCGTTAGCTAGTGCTAAGCGTTACGTGCCTTTCTACATGGCATTAGCTGGTTTTGTGATGTCACTTGTGACCATTACTAAAGGCTTATCACATGTAGGCATAAACTTTTCAACAGTTGAAGCATATGTTTTAGCCATTGCTGTTGCGGCCGTAGTCGGTCTAGCAGGTAAAGTGGCTATTAGTCGTTTAAAAATGAGTGATAAAGCTGATCTAAAAACTCAATATGGTAATGTTGAAAAAGTATTTGCCATATTAATGGTTGTGACAGCATGTTGTATGGCATTTGCCCATGGTTCAAACGACGTCGCTAATGCTATTGGTCCTTTAGCTGCTGTGGTTTCTGTAGTTGAAAGCGGCGGTATTATTGGTGCTAAAGCTGTTCTAGCATGGTGGATTTTACCACTTGGTGCAGTTGGTATTGTTATGGGCTTGGCTATTTTTGGTCAGCGTGTGATGCAAACCATTGGTAAAAATATCACTCACTTAACCCCTAGTCGTGGTTTTGCTGCTGAATTAGCAGCCGCATCGACAGTGGTTATTGCTTCTGGTACTGGTCTACCTATTTCGACAACGCAAACTTTAGTGGGTGCGGTGTTGGGTGTGGGAATGGCGCGTGGTATTGCAGCAATCAATATTGGCGTAGTACGTAATATTGTTGTGTCTTGGGTGATTACTCTACCAGCCGGTGCTGCACTGTCTATTTTGTTCTTCTTCATCATCAAGAACATCTTTAGTTAATTTGACTAAGATGCTATGAAGTATTAGCAGAAATGTGAACACTGAATGTATTTAAGAAGGAAGTCATATGACTTCCTTCTTGCATTCAGGGCATTTAATAAATAGCATGACTATAAGTTTTCTGAGTTTGGATAAATACCGTGTTAAGAGTACTTTCAATCCTTATATTTTTACTTGCGCCAAGTGGCGCATTTGCAGCCCAAGCACCGACGCGTTTTATTTCTGATAATGTGTTTACCTATATTCACGGTGGACCGGGTAAAGAGTTTCGTATTATCGGTAGTATTGAAGCCGGTCAACCGATCACTTTGTTGGACAATACTGAAGGTGATTTTACTCAAATTATTGATCATAAAGGTCGTGAAGGTTGGGTGCTAACCAGTTTAGTTTCAGATCAGCCTAGTTTTCGTGAACGTTTTCCAGAGATGGAAGCGCAACTAAAACAAGCTAACGAGCAATTAAATAATATTACCCAAAATACTGACAATACCGAAGAATCTTTAACGCTGTCTAAAGAAAAGGTCGCCGAGTTAAAAGCGGCATTGACTAAAGCAATTAAAGAGCGAGATGAAGCTAAGTCAAAGGTGCAGCAAGCTGCTAATAACCAACGCTATGAAATGTGGCAGCAAGGCGGGTTAATTGCTGGTATTGGTGCATTGATTGGTATTTTATTGGTGTACTTGCCTCGTCCGCAACGTCGTAAAAAGAGTCGCTGGATGTAATATCTCAATGTAGATGAGATTTTTACGACGATATTGAAACGACTTATGTGACTAATTGATTGTATAAAGGCCAACTATTCAAACGTTGGCCTTTTTTTTGGTTTTTTTATTGATGAGATATATTCATATTTCGCCTTGGTTTTGATTTTGTCATAATTGTTATTTAACATGGGGTTAACAGTTTTTTGTTTTGGCAATATAAATTCTTTAGCACATTATTTCGGTATGTTTCTGTGAACAAAATCAAACAATAATTAGCAAGTTTTCGACTTGAGTGTCCAAGTTCACATTTTGAATGTATAATCGCCGAAAAATCAGATCGTACATTGTATACAAAATAAAATATTCGTGAATACAATGTCCATTCAACAACGATAATAACCATCCTTAACCTGACCCAGATGGAAGCGAATACTATGTTCAAAGCGAGTGAAGTACTGGACGGCCGCTATGACAATGCCACTCTTGAGGAACTGTTTACCGCAGTGACCAACAACTACATTGTCGATGAAGAGCAATACCTGTCTGAATTAATTAAGCTTGTGCCTTCGTCTGAACAAGACATTGAGCAGGTGACTCGTCGTGCCCATGAGCTCGTGAGCAAAGTCCGTCAGTTTGAGAAAAAAGGTCTTATGGTTGGTATTGATGCATTTTTGCAGCAATACAGCTTAGAAACGAAAGAAGGCATTATCTTAATGTGCTTGGCTGAAGCCTTGCTGCGCATTCCTGATGCTGAAACAGCTGATGCGCTAATTCAAGATAAACTGTCCGGTGCCAAATGGGATGAACACCTGAATAAGAGTGATTCATTACTGGTTAACGCCTCAACGTGGGGCTTAATGTTAACCGGTAAACTGGTTAAGTTAGATCGTAATACTGACGGTTCGCCAAGCAATATACTTAAACGTCTGGTTAATCGTGTTGGTGAGCCGATGATCCGTCAAGCTATGTTAGCGGCGATGAAGATCATGGGTAAGCAGTTTGTTTTGGGTGAGAACGTTAAAGAAGCGCTTAAAAATAGCGAAGCTAAACGCAAGCTAGGTTATACCCATAGTTATGACATGCTTGGTGAAGCGGCATTAACCGCCAACGATGCGCAAAAGTATTTTAACGATTACAGCAATGCTATTCGCGATTTAGGCGCGCAGCAATATGATGAATCTGACTCACCAAGACCGACTATCTCGATCAAATTATCGGCATTGCACCCTCGTTATGAAGTTGCTAACGAAGACCGTGTTTTAAGCGAATTGTATGACACAGTGATTAAACTGATTGTGCAAGCTCGTGAGCTCAACATTGGCATTTCTATCGATGCTGAAGAAGTTGACCGTCTGGAACTGTCGTTAAAGTTATTTAAGCAGCTTTATCAGTCAGAAGCCGCTAAGGGCTGGGGTTTATTAGGCATAGTGGTGCAGGCTTATTCTAAGCGTTGCTTACCGGTTTTGTGTTGGTTGACGCGTCTTGCTAAAGATCAAGGCGATGAAATCCCATTGCGCTTAGTCAAAGGTGCTTACTGGGACAGCGAGCTGAAATGGGCGCAACAAGCTGGCGAAGCTGGCTACCCACTTTATACCCGCAAAGCGGGCACTGATGTGTCTTATTTAGCGTGTGCGCGTTATTTATTGTCTGATGCAACTCGCGGTGCGATTTATCCACAGTTTGCCACTCATAACGCGCAGACGGTTGCCAGCATTGATGCGATGGCAGGTGATCGTATATATGAGTTCCAACGTTTACACGGTATGGGGCAAGAGCTATACGACACCATACTTGCAGAAAGCGGTGCTAAAGCGGTACGTATTTATGCACCCATTGGTGCCCATAAAGACTTACTGCCGTATTTAGTTCGTCGCTTATTGGAAAACGGTGCTAACACCTCATTTGTGCATAAACTGGTTGATCCTAATACCCCAATAGAAAGCTTAGTGGTTCATCCATTGGTGACGCTATTGGGTTACAAGTCGTTAGCAAATCAAAAAATTGTTAAACCTGCTGATATTTTCGGTGCAGAACGTAAGAACTCTAAAGGATTAAACATGAACATTATTTCTGAGTCAGAGCCATTTTTTGCTGCACTGGACAAATATAGAGATACTCAATGGGCAGCTGGTCCATTGGTAAACGGTAAAACCTTAACCGGCGAAGTGCAAACGGTTGTAAGTCCTTACGATACTTCACTAACAGTAGGTAAAGTGGCTTTTGCTGATGCAAATGCAATTGAACAAGCCATTGCCGGCGCAGATGCTGCTTTTGGTGGCTGGGCACGTACACCGGTTGAAACTCGTGCTAGTGCACTACAGAAATTAGCTGACTTACTGGAAGAAAATCGTGAAGAGCTGATTGTATTATGTACTCGCGAAGCGGGAAAGAGTATTCAAGATGGTATTGATGAAGTTCGCGAAGCTGTAGATTTTTGTCGTTACTACGCCGTACAAGCTAAGAAGATGATGGCTCAGCCTGAATTGCTTCCAGGCCCAACGGGCGAGTTGAATGAGCTGTTTTTACAAGGTCGCGGAATTTTTGTGTGTATTAGTCCATGGAATTTCCCGTTAGCGATTTTCTTAGGTCAAGTTTCTGCAGCACTTGCTGCGGGCAATACCGTTATTGCCAAACCTGCGGAACAAACTTGTTTAATCGGTTATCGCGCAGTGCAACTTGCACATGAAGCCGGTATTCCTACCGACGTATTGCAGTTTTTACCAGGTACTGGCGCTGTTGTTGGTTCTGCTATCACTGCTGATGAGCGTATTGGTGGGGTGTGTTTTACCGGCTCGACTGGTACTGCTAAATTGATTAACCGCACTTTGGCAAACCGTGATGGCGCCATTATTCCATTAATTGCTGAAACTGGCGGACAAAATGCTATGGTTGTTGACTCAACATCACAACCAGAGCAAGTCGTAAATGACGTTGTTTCTTCATCGTTTACCAGTGCTGGCCAGCGTTGTTCGGCACTGCGAGTCTTATTTTTACAAGAAGATATTGCAGATCGAGTGATTGAAGTGATGAAAGGTGCCATGGAACAATTAGTGATTGGCAACCCAAGTTCAGTGAAAACCGATGTCGGCCCAGTGATTGATGCAACTGCCAAAGCGAACTTGAATGCTCACATTGATCATATCAGCCAAGTCGGTAAATTAATTAACAAACTTGAATTACCAGCAGGTACTGAGAATGGCCATTTTGTTGCGCCTACGGCAGTTGAAATTAGTTCTATTAAGCTCCTCGAAAAAGAACATTTCGGACCTATTTTGCATGTTATCCGTTATAAAGCGGCAGATTTGGCAAAAGTCGTTGATGAAATCAACAGTACCGGTTTTGGTTTAACCTTAGGTATTCACAGCCGTAATGAAGGTCATGCGCTTAGCCTAGCAGACAAAATTAACGTGGGTAACGTGTACATTAACCGTAACCAAATTGGTGCAGTTGTAGGTGTACAACCATTTGGTGGCCAAGGGCTATCAGGTACTGGTCCTAAAGCCGGTGGTCCACACTACTTAACCCGTTTTGTTACCGAAAAGACTCGCACCAATAACATTACTGCTATAGGTGGCAATGCGACGTTATTGTCGCTAGGTGATGCTGACGAGTAAATTAGTGGTTTAACAAAGCAATTAATTAAGCCCACGTTTTAGTGGGCTTTTTATTATCTCGAGTTTAGGTTACATAACTCCAATTAGCGCTATTCAATGGGTGCGACTCAATGAGTACTAGTCGATGAGGTGATTTAATGGTGGGCCTGGATATTATTGCGTTGTAAACCTCGATGGACATTTTTACACAGTTTACCAAAACGACTAATATCGCCGAGCGAAGGCGTGACGCCTTGTGCCAGTGCCGCGTCCCAGTAATTTACTTCAGAATCGACCAAATCCAGTAATTTTTTAGGACAACCAACACAAGTATTAGCCGGACCACATTTAAAGATATCAACTGAGTCTAATGGGAAAGTGGTTTTTATTTGGACAATAAGTTGCTTCATTGCACTTACTCTGTCTGGTTTACGTTCCATAGCCTCACCTCTATATATGTCAGCGAATCCTTGTCAGCGTAACAAATCAGCATTAGGTTAGTATTAACGTATATCAATTATTACGCTAATAAAGTGACCTAAATAGATAAATTGATTATGGTTATGTAAAATATTTGTAGCAGTTCTCAGGTTTTAGAATAAAAAACGATTCGGAAGCAAAGAAGTCTAGACGTCTAGATTGACAGCGGCGAACAGTTCTCTTATTCTTGGCGCAACTTGTTATGATGTGACTGCAATATTTAGCATCGTTGAACGTGTTGTTAAATAATCATCGATGACCGAGATTGTGTCGTACTCGCTTTTCTCATCCAACAATCCCTATTCGTTAAGATAAAGAGAGATCATTTTGACCAAAGCTACTTCATCAGTTCCCATGGCAGTGAATAGCCCAGCATCGTTTGTGGCGTTATTACCATTGTTTTTATTTTTAGGATTATTTATTGGCGCAGGCTTATATTTTCAAAGCCAGGGTGTTGATTATGCGTTCTATCAATTACCCAGTGTGATTGCAATTTTACCTGCCATTGTATTGGCGGTGTTGTTATCGAAACAGCAAATCAATAGTGCGATAGAAACCTTTATTGAAGGTATTGGCCATAGCAATATTATTGCCATGTGTTTAATTTATTTATTGGCAGTCGCTTTTGCTGCTGTGGCTAAAGCCACTGGTGGCGTGGATGCGACAGTTGCACTTGGTTTATCGTTTATTCCATCAAATTTATTATTACCTGGTTTCTTTGTTATTGCTGCTTTTATCGCGACCTCGATGGGTACATCTATGGGCACGATTGCGGCGGTAGCGCCAGTGGCATTAGGTGTCGCAGACCAAGCACAAATTGATTATGCCCTAATGGCGGGTGCGGTGATGTCTGGCGCATTATTTGGTGATAATTTGTCGATTATTTCAGATACCACGATTGCAGCAACACGTACTCAAGGCTGTGAAATGAAAGACAAGTTCCGTGAAAACTTGGTGTTTTCGATACCTGCGGCGATCCTCACCTTAATAGCCTTTTCGATTGTCGGTCAAGGGCAAGCGGATATTGCTGCTCAGGATATTGAAATCTTAAAAGTATTACCGTATTTAACCATTCTGGTATTAGCTGTGATTGGTTTAAACGTCTTTGTGGTGTTGTCGTTAGGGATTGTACTTGCTGGCATGACAGGCGTGCTGAGCTCGGGCTATAGCGTTATTCAGTTTGGTAATGATATTTATACTGGTTTTACCAATATGCAGGAAATTTTTATTCTGTCGATGTTAGTCGGTGGTTTAGCGGCGTTAATGCAGCAACAAGGCGGATTAACCTTTGTCAGTAAGCAAATTGAAGGCTTAATCAGTCGTTTTTCAAAAGCCAATGGCGAAGCATCTAGTCGTGCGGCTGAGTTAGGCATGGCAGCGATTGTTGCCGCGACGAATACGTGTGTGGCTAACAATACGGTATCGATTGTGGTCACTGGTGATATAGCTAAAGAGCTTGCTGAAAAACATGGGGTATCGCCAAAACGAGCTGCCAGTATTTTAGATATCTTTGCATGTATTATTCAGGGATTAATACCACATGGCGCCCAAGCATTATTAATTGCCTCTGTGTTTACCATTAGTCCATTAACCGCAGTGTCTAATGCTTGGTATTGCATGATTTTAGCCGTCATTGCGGTGATTATTGTGATATTTCGTAAACGTACTTAAATTGGCTACAGGGTAAATCACACAGTCGCTTGGTTTAACGAGAGTCAACTTAACAAGATTATGTAGCCAATATTGCAAATAATGCCCAGTCAGCAATGAATGGGCATTGTTAGTTTTGGTTTTTGGTTTTGGTTTTCAGTTTTTGATAATCGACTTTTACTTTTTCGTTTTCCGCGTTAACATTCTCACTCCTTTTTTGACATAAGTATCGTTCCGTGACAGATAGAGTCCGTAATTATGATTTACACCTAGTGATTGTATTTATGTCATTGGCGGCGGCTGCAATCTGCTCTTTTGGCGTAGGAAGTGCGTTGATAGTGCAAGCCGACGGTATCAGTTTGAATATGTTGATGATCCGCCCCGATACGCTTGGCGATTATATGCATTCGTCGTTTGCAATCGTGTTCAATTTATCACTATTAGCGGGTGGCTCATGCTTCTTACTCGCCATGGTGGCGGTATTTAATACTTTCCCTGATTTACTGAGCCGCTACATCGCCATTGTTGGTGGCGTGGTGGGTATGAGTATTGTGCTAATGGGTGTGTTTCCGATTAACTTTTTAGACTTACATCGCAAAGCGTCGACGCTTTATTTATTCAGTACCATTTTTTTGCACTGTATTTGCTTAGTTGATTATTTTAAACCCGGCAGTACGATGACTAAACGAATGCTTAGCTTAAGCATTATTTCGTTGTGTAGTGGGTTATTATTATTGATATTGTTTGATTGGCGTCAGCTAGATTTTGCGGCGTGTTCTGCCGATTTACCTCAGTATTGTATTGTGTCCTCTGCTATGTGGTCATTAACACAGGCCAATATTCTATGGTGTATCTGCCTTGGGTTGAGCCTGCTGACAACCATTAAATCTCAACAACATAGCGTGTATCAATTTCTCGAAACTCGCTAACGTCTATTCACACTTGCTTGAGTACTATCTATGATATCAATACAATTAAGTCTATGACATCAATGCGATTAAGTCATTATTTGGCGGTGTGTGGTGTTGCCTCAAGACGCCAAGCGGCAAGGCTTATCGACAGTGGTCGAGTGAGTGTTAATCATCAATTAGCTAAACATACTGATCGAGTTAATCTTTGTGAAACCATGACGATTTTAGTGGATGGAAACCCCATTCTGGCTGTGCAAGATAAACAGTATTGGTTGTACCATAAGCCTGTTGGAATAGATTGCCGTTTATTAGCAGATGATCCTCATAGCCTACTGCATGTTTTGCCTGAGCTACCAAGGTTGTATCCTGCAGGGCGTTTAGATAAAGATTCTCGTGGTTTGCTATTACTCACTAATGATGGCCAATTAACGCAAGCACTGATGCATCCCGATTATTATCATCCCAAGACGTACGAGGTCCAAGTTGATAAACCTATTAGCGCGAGTTTTCTTTCGATGATGGCAAAGGGCGTGAGTTATGGCGATGTGCAAACTCGTCCATGCGGTATTCGGCCATTGAGCCTTGCGGTTGAAGAAGACAGATTTGAGATAGTTTTAACCCAAGGATTAAATCGGCAAATACGCCGTATGTGTCAGGCTCTTGGGTATAAAGTTATTGATTTAATGCGAACTCAGTTGTTGGATATCAGCCTTACTGATCTGGCAGAAAAAACAATGCGGCCATTAACGGCCGCAGAGTTATCGAATCTTCAACGCGCAGTAAACTGAGCGTTTTATGGAACAGTGGTTATCTAGCAATATCCATTTCAGCTAATAAGTTGTCAGCATTGTCTAAGTACTGCATTACCCATAACATGTAACGGCTATCAACTTGGATTGAACGATTGCTTTCAGCGTCGTATCCCCAGTCTCCAATAATACTTTCGTACACACCGTCAAACAGTAAACCCACTAGTTCAGCACGGCCGTTTAAGGTTGGTGAACCTGAATTACCACCCGTTGTGTCTAGGGTAGATAAGAAGTTAACCGGTACAGAATCAACGGCTTTAATGTAGTAATCGCCGTATTGCTTTTGTTTAATCAGTTCAAGTTGTTTTGCTGGTGCGTCGAAAGGATCTACGCCAGTGTCTTTAGCTAAAATACCTTCTAAACGTGTAAAAGGCACAGCCATTAAACCATCCTGAGGTGAATAACCTTTCACGTTACCTACCGTCACACGCAGGCTTGAGTTTGCATCGGCATAAACAGGTTTACCTAACTCGCGATTATAGGCAATGATAGCGTCCATATATTGTGGACGTACTTTCATTAAGTCACCTTCTAATTGCTTTTGCTCTTTTTCGCGCGCCATGTCAGCATCAAACGTTTGAACTGCAAATTGAATGAATGGGTCGTTAGATGCTTTAAAGTCGGCAACCGATTTTTTCATCCATGCTAAGCGAGTTTCTTTGTTGTTTAGCTTAGTGTTGGCGTACATTTTATCGAGTGTTTTAGCTAATGCTTTAGCATCGAACTTGTTGCTAATACCAAAGGCTTTATCTAGAGAGGCTAAATGTTGCTCTGCAGGCAATGCGGCATAGCGAGTCAGTAAATCGGCTAGCAGGGCTTTATCGACACTTGCGGCATAACGGCGATCAATTCGTTCCATGCTTGAAGTGAAGTTGGTCATGTCACGTTCTTGGTAGCCTGGTTCTCGTGCCATATCAGCTAAGGTTTTCTCATTAGCTAAGCGATACAAATCACGAGCGGTAGTGACCATAGTGGTGTAACCGATGTAACCTAATAAAATGTCACGTTGCTGATTTTGCTGACTCTTAGCCACTAAGGTTTCTAAGCTTGATAGTGTTTCGCCATAGTGCTGTTGGCGCTTTTTATCTTTGCCTATCCAGTTTGCTAAATCGCTCTCTATTTTCTCACGATCAGCGAGCATGGTTGATTTTCCATAATACTCAATCATCGAGGTAAAGTTTTTGGCATAATTGGCTAAACCGGCAATCAAGCTTTCGTATTTAATCCGCTCGTCGCTGCCTTCTGAGGCGGTTTCTTTGATGATGCTAATCATGCGCTCTTGCAGGACTTTCCCTTCAGGATAAGCCCAATTAAACTGATTGTTAACTTCATCGGCAGTGCGGTAACGATTAGTACGGCCAGGATAACCAGCAACCATAACAAAGTCGCCATCGCTAACGCCTTTAGCTGATACTTTTAAAAAGCTTTTTGGCTCATACGGTACGTTGTCTTTGCTGAAATCTGCAGGCTTACCGTCTTTAGATACATATGCACGATAGAACGAAAAGTCACCGGTATGACGAGGCCACATCCAGTTATCAATATCACCGCCGTATTTGCCCACACTAGCGGCTGGGTTATAAGCTAAACGTACGTCGCGGATTTCTAACTGTTTAACAAGATAATATTCTAGGCCGCCATGGAAGCTATACACCTGGCAACGGTAACCATCTTCTTTTTCACATTCAGCCACTAGGGTTTTTTCTTGTAGTTCTATACCTTTATAAAACTCATTACCTACTTTATCCATCTGGTTTGCTTTAACTTTATCGGTAACATTGGTTACCGCTTCAGTTACAAAAATACGTGAACCAGGTGTAGCAGGTAATTCTTCTGCGTAAGTTTTGGCTAAAAATCCGTCTTTAAGTAGGTTTTTTTCTGGGGTTGAGTTGTACTGAATTGAGCCATAGGCACAGTGATGGTTGGTAACCACTAAGCCTTTAGGTGACACAAATGAAGCGGTACAACCATCCAGGCTGATAACGGCATTCATTGGGAATTCAGTCAATTTTGAAATTGACTCAGCGCTGATTTCTAAGCCTTTTGCTTTAAGTTCATCAGCCATAGCGGGAAGTTGATGTGGTTGCCACATGCCTTCATCTGCCGTAGCGCCAAAGCTGGCTGCCATTGCGACAGTTAATAACCATTTTTTCATTATAATAATTCCATTTGGGTGTTCACGGGTGGTAAATGTTGCCGTCAGTCGTGTCGATTTTTTGTTTAATCATCTAGGTCAATGTTGGCGGATCATAAAAACGTCGGACCATAAAAACAAAAAAGTCAGGCTTGGCCTGACTTTAACAAATGTTTAATCATCTTAATAGCGTTTGTAAAACTCGCTTACAAATCCATTACATGATTAATATGACCTAGACTAATGCCACCATCAATTGCGCTACAACAATTAATGTACCGAGTAAGCCCGCGATAATAAGTCCCAAGTTTCCACCAGACACTTGATAACCACCTAATTGCTGAGAGCGTTGTTTTAATGCCATCGCAATGGGTAAATAAATAATCATCACTACCAATGGAATTGCAGCAAAACCAAGCACTTTGAAAAACCCGTCTGGGTAATAAAGCGCACATAGTAGCGGTGGTATAAAAGTTATTAACCATGTTTTAGCACGACCAGCGGCATCATCTTTAGCTCGCGTCAGTTCGGCAACATAATCAAACAAGCTCATGGTCACACCTAAAAATGAGGTGATCAATGCAAGATTAGCAAATACATCAATTGCTTGGCTAATAATGTGTGACTGGGCTAAGCCTTGCAAAGCCGCAACCAGTTTAGGCAGTGAACCACCAAAGTTATGGACGGTTTCGCCGCCTAAAGAACCTAGCGTTACTAGCAACCACAGGATGTAACAAACCAATGGAATGGTCGAACCTATCAATAACACTTTTCTGAGTGATGCAGCGTCACCCTCTAAATAGCGCACAATGGTAGCAATACACACATGGAAACCAAATGAGGTGAATACCACCGGGATGGCTGCTAGCCATAACTGTTGCAGCGCGGCGCCTGAAGCCACATCGGTTGAGTAATTGTTTAATGCACTGATCAAATTAACGTCTGGTAAGAGAAATGCCACCACAACGACAAGTAACACCACCATCGATGTAAATAATATGCGTGATACTTTATCAATCCATTTCACGCCAATGGCAATCACCCCACCAAAAATAACTGTAAACAGTATGACGGCGACTTGGTTACTCATGTTAATGCCAATGGGTTGTAAGCGGGTTTCTAATAGTGATGATCCCCCCATTAGATAGACCATGGTTAAGGCGAATAATAAGCTAAGGAATGAGCCACCTTGAATGAGCTGGCCGACTTTGCCCAGTGTTTTACCGGTAATGGCATGGACGTTATCGCCGACACCGCTATGAAGATTAATTTCTAACATCAGTAACGAGGTGTAAGCCGATAAACCCCAAATAACCACTAATAATATTAATGCGGGGATCATCCCCAAAGCTGCTGTTGCTAATGGTAGCGCTAGCATGCCTCCGCCAATTGCCGTTCCCGCGACAATCGAAATAGAACCTAAAGTTTTAAAATTCACAGAAAACGTCCTGTTTAATTATTATTTTATTTGTGTCGGACATTAGCAGAAGGGTGACAGAGCAGGCAAGGATCTTTGACTGTTAAAGGCTAACAGCTATGTTTATAAACAATTACACAACAATAGCCCAAACTTTTTCACACGTGATTTTTGCAATAGCGTAGCATTACGGCGTTACGAGTAGGGTGGGGTTATTTTTATGTCGAATTTACAATGTAAAATGAGTGCGTTGAATAAAATTATTTAATCGTTATAATGCGACTTGTTTTAGGGGAGTAGCTAATCTTGTCTTGCTGTTATGGCACACAAGATGTCTGTATCAACATAATTGGCCTCATGCCATGGTGCAGACAGTAACACACTGTTAATCAGTGATTTTACCAAGCGAGACCTAAGCACAGTAACTGCATCAAGGGGTATGCGGTGGCTCGTGCTTAGTTGTCATTTACCCCTAGGAATATCACATTGGAAGCTTTATTCACCTCAACTCTCACTGTTGCCATCGCTGAAATAGGCGACAAAACTCAATTATTAGCCTTACTACTTGCGGTGAGATTTCACAATAAAACCGCTATCATCTTAGGTATTTTACTCGCCACATTATTAAACCATTTTCTTGCCGCATGGTTAGGTCAATGGGCAATTGCATGGCTTGATCCACAATGGGCGACCTATTTGGTAGCCGGTTCATTTTTTGCTATTGCGTTATGGGTGCTTATACCCGATAAAATGGATGATGATGATAATCGCTTCTATAAACTCGGTGCTTTTACTGCGACGTTTGTGTTGTTTTTTATTGCAGAAATAGGGGATAAAACTCAAATTGCGACGGTAGTGTTAGCAGCAAAATATCAAGCACTGACATGGGTTGTCATCGGTACAACATTGGGGATGTTAATTGCTAATGTCCCCGTTGTGTTGGCTGGGCATTTTAGTGCTAATAAATTACCCATGAAACTCATTCATCGCGGTTGTGCAGTGTTGTTTGCGCTACTGGGGGTCGCTACATTGATGTGGTAAAAGGAGGTTCCACGTCCGATCCTCAAGTTGTTGATGCCGATACTGCCCGCGGGTTGTTGCCATTGGTTTTTTGTGCAGTTCGACACACACTTTCTCGTATTGTTGGTTAAAATATAAGCATGCATAAGTATTGTGGATAGGCGTGTGCATGTAAATGTGTAAGCGGATGGTAAACGGATAGTAAGCTGATAGTTAAAGGAGTCTCGATATGGATATGAAGAAACATGGTTTATCGATAGGCATAAACCGAATTGAAAGAGTGTTTTTTGTGACATTAAAAGCCA
Source organism: Shewanella sp. SG41-4 (assembly GCF_014164505.1). Classification (GTDB taxonomy): domain Bacteria; phylum Pseudomonadota; class Gammaproteobacteria; order Enterobacterales; family Shewanellaceae; genus Shewanella. Next base: position 28,337 of record NZ_JACJFI010000010.1, read on the forward strand.
TTGGTACATTAACTCACGAAGACTATCTCGTCATTACTCCTATGTTAGAGGGGGCATTAAGCCAAGTTGATCAACCTAAAGTGAGTTTATTTCTTGATGCTACCGAGCTTGACGGCTGGGATTTACGCGCCGCCTGGGATGATTTAAAGCTGGGATTAAAGCACAAGTCTGAGTTTGAAAGAGTGGCCATTTGGGGCAACAAAGGATGGCAAGAATGGGCGGCCAAAATCGGTAGTTGGTTTATCGCGGGCGAGATTCAATATTTCGAAGATGAAGATGATGCGTTGAAATGGCTTCGATATTAATACGGTGTGCAAAGTAAGTTGATTTTAAACGATGCATAGGTGTTTAGTGTTGTGATGGCGTCATTAACCCTAGGAACACATTCTCTAGGGCTACAGCAATTTATGCCGTGGTATTAACATTATGACCACTGTTGCCAACGGGCTGCGGCGCAGGTGGTTGCGCTGCTTCAATGAGCTGCAATGCCATTTGACCTTCAATCTTTTGCTGTTCTTTAGCCATTACGGCTACTTTTAAGCTACTGCCAGAATCAATCGTTGTAGGCATTGAAGACGGTGAATTAACACTAATTGACATAATAAACCTTAAATATAAAATCGAATGGTAATAGTATATCGGCTGAAAATCGAAGTGCTTGATTAATTTTTATCAAAAAAGTATTTGTTGGGCTTTTTTTGATTATAGGTTGTGCACAACCAATGTTATGATTAAGCTTAATTATTGGTTAGTGGAGTGAATCCTATGTCTAGTAAAGCGCTTACTGAGTCTCAATTACCTTCTGCGCAAAACCCGCTAGCACTTGAAAACCAAGTGTGTTTTTCATTATATAGTGCTACGAATGCCATGATCCGCGCATATAGACCATTATTAGATGAGTTATCGCTGACTTATCCGCAGTATCTAGTGATGATGGTACTTTGGAAAGAGCCGGGGATCAGTGTTAAAACCTTAGGTGAAAAATTACATCTTGATTCTGGAACATTAACGCCTTTGCTAAAGCGTTTAGAAAGCAAAGGATTAGTGAGCCGTGGTCGCAGCGAGTTAGATGAACGTGTGCGAGTGCTACATGTTACCGAACAAGGCCAACAGTTATACCAGCAAGCGTTGAGTATTCCTGAACAGATGCGTTGTAAAGTAGGTGGCACCATTGAAGATTTACAACAATTAAAGCAACTGTGTGATCAAGCATTTACCATGTTAAATTCCGGAGAGGCGAGCAGCTGTGAAATGTGATTATTTTGAGCGTGGCGATTGTTTGTCATGCCGCAATATTCAACTATCAATGGTTGAGCAAGTTAATGTAAAGCAACAACAATTAACCGATTTGTTTCGTGGTATCTCAGTTAAACAATGGTTACCGCCGATATTAAGCGCAGAATCAGGTTTTCGTAATAAAGCCAAAATGGTCGTCTTAGGTGCCGCTCACAAACCTATTTTAGGTTTGGTTAATCCTAAAGGGGAGCCAGTCAGTTTATGTGACTGCTCGTTATATCCTAAAGATATGCAATTATTGCTGCACCGTTTAGAACGATTTGTACAACAAGCTGGAATACCTCCTTATCGGGTTGATAAGAGTAAAGGCGAACTAAAATTTATTTTACTGACTCGCAGTCAAAGTAGTGGCCAGTTTATGCTGCGTTTTGTATTACGCAGTGATCAAGCCATCGTGAGAATTGAACGAGAATTACCCCAGTTATTACAAGAGTTTCCCGAAATCACCTTAGTCTCGGCCAATATTCAGCCAATCCACATGGCGATTTTAGAAGGCGAAAAGGAAATATTTTTAACGGAAACGACACGATTAGAAGAACAACTTAATAATGTGCCATTGTTCATACGGCCAAAAAGCTTTTTTCAAACTAATCCGGATGTCGCCGCCCAGTTGTATCAAATAGCGAGAGAGTGGGTTACTGAGTTCAAACCGAACTATATTTGGGACTTGTTTTGTGGCGTAGGTGGATTTGGACTGCATTGTGCTGACAGCAATACCCGCTTAACGGGTATTGAGATCGAAGCTGAAGCAATAGAATGTGCCATCTTATCGGCAACTAAACTAGGGCTCACACAAGTGGATTTTAGTGCGCTAGATTCAACTTATTTTGCCAAAGGACAATCTGCTCAAGATAAACCAGATCTTATTATTGTAAATCCACCTCGGCGCGGATTAGGAAAATCATTATGCGACTCATTAAGTGAGTTTGCACCCAAAGCAATCGTGTACTCTAGTTGTAATCCACACACCTTAATGAGCGATTTAGAGTACATTACAGGTTATCAAATTACCAAAGTTCAAATGTTTGATATGTTTCCTCATACCGACCATTTTGAAGTATTGGTTATGCTAGAACAGCTGTAATAGTCTTTGCTATCAATTAAGGTATTTTAATAATCGTAATTAAGTACTCGTTTGGTGTCGCTAAGTTATGGGCTATATCAAGCAAAGGTAGCAGTTAGATAGTGGTGTATGTTGTCATCATAAAAATGTCATCTTAATGTCATAACATTGTTTATTAACATAAAAAAGGTACTAGGACGATGTGGCAAATTTTCAGTCGCTTTTTAGCGTTAGGGTTAATCAGTTTCGGTGGCCCAGCCGCTCACATAGGCTATTTTAGAAAAGCATTTGTTGATGACTTACAATGGCTAGATGGTAAACAATATTCAAGTTTTGTTGCTCTGAGTCAGTTTATGCCTGGGCCAGGCTCAAGCCAGATAGGGTTTGCAATTGGTTATCATCGAGGTGGTTTACTGGGCGGATTAGCCGCCTTTTTAGGTTTTACTTTACCGTCTTTTTTACTGATGTTTTTATTTGCGGTGACCAGTGCGCAATGGCTGGAACTAACTGCCGTCGAGGGCGCTATTCATGGCCTAAAATTACTAGCAGTAGTGGTTGTCGCGGATGCCACCTTGTCAATGTTCAATCAATTCTGTCAACGAAAAACCGCTAAAATACTCATGGCCGCTACCGCAGTTGCTGTCATATTAATGCCTTCATTATTAATGCAAATTGGCGTGTTAGTTGTGGCGGCTATTGTTGGAGTCATGTTGATGACTCGGGGTGAAAGCATTACGCCAGACTCTCCAGCTATTGAGTTGAATTATGCTTGGTTAGCGTTATTTATTATCGGTATAGCGGCATCGTTATATTTGATCAATCAGCCTGATAGCCTTGGACAGGTTTTTGCTCAATTCTTCCAAGTGGGCAGTCTAGTGTTTGGCGGTGGACATGTAGTATTACCCTTGCTTGAAACCAGCGTTGGCGAATACATTACCCCGGATCGATTTTTAACTGGCTATGCACTTGCACAAGCCATTCCCGGCCCTATGTTTACCTTAGCGACCTTCTTAGGCGCAGATTTATGGTTAGAGTCACCTATTCTTGGCGCGCTAGTGGCAACAACAGCTATTTTTCTTCCCGGTTTTTTACTGATGCTGGTAGGCTTAAAAAGTTGGCATTCTATTAGCCAGCATCCTGCCATAGCTGGCGCTCTCGCTGGGGTTAATGCGGCCGTTGTTGGTTTATTGCTTTCTGCACTTTATCAGCCTGTGTTCACTAGCGCGGTAATTATGCCGCTCGACATGGCGTTAGTCATTGTTGGTTTTAGTCTATTAAAAGTGTTTAAGCCTGGTCTTGTATGGTTGGTCATAGGGTTTGCAGCTATGGGCAGTGGATTGTCGATGTTGTAAAAATGTTATTTATTGTGTGTATTTGCGATAAGTCTCACTTTATTAAGTTGTGATAGTTGTTAATTTCAATCGTCTATAATAAATAGACTATTATTTAAAAGACTATCACCTTAAAAGACCTTCAAAAGGCTATCACTATGCTGAGATCTTCACTACGCAATAAACTACTGGGGTTATCGTTAATCCCGCTTTCGTTGATCCTCACAGTATTACTGAGTATTTTTTATATTAATGAAGAATCGTCATTAACCAAGGATATAGATAATTTTCGCAGTGAATTAATTTCAGAACGTAAAAATCAACTAAAAGAATCTGTTCAGATTGCACAAGGTGTTGTGGAGTATGAGCTTGCTTTGGGTAGCAGTGGTAATGTCAATGGAGCATTACGAGATCTACGTTTTGGAACTGCAGGGTACTTTTTTATATATGATGATGTCGGCGTCAATATTTTTCACCCGACTATGCCTGAACTTGAAGGCCAAAACAAAATCGACATGGCAGATCCTAATGGTACCAAAATTATTGTTGGGCTATTAGCTGCCGCTAAATCAGGTACCGGTAATTTTTCTTATTATTATAAAAAGCCCGGTAGCGAACAGCTTGTTGAAAAACTCGGTTTTGCGGTAATGGTCCCCAATACCAAATGGATGTTAGGCTCTGGGGCCTATATTGATGATATTGAAGAATCTATTGGCGTTTATGGAGCGTATAAAACTGAAGAGATGAATCAAAAAGCATTCATGTTTCTATTAATTGCTTTAGGCCTTACAGGCATTACTGCTTTTTGCGTGGTGTTGATGGCCCATAAAATGGTGGTGCCAATTCAAAATATGGCTACATCGCTTAATGACATCGCTAAAGGTGAAGGTGATTTAACCAAACGTTTAGATATCACTAGCATAGATGAAATTGGGCAGTTAGGCAGTGCATTCAATCTGTTTATCGACAAGTTACAGCATATTATGGGTGATGTAGCTGGTGCGACCGATAGGGTCAAGCATGCGGCTCAAAGTATCAGTGGCCAAACCGTGTCAATGACAGAGCAGCTTTACAATCACAATAATGAAATTGACCAAATTGTCACCGCCATTACCGAAATGTCGGCGACGGCTCATGACGTGGCCCATAATACTAATATGGTAGCCGAAGCTACACATGCGGCCTCAGATAATGTCACTAAAGCGCAAGATTGTGTGGATACTTCGTTAACTGAAGTGTCTAATTTAATGACCCAAATTGACAATGCAGCCGCCAATGTGAAGTCACTAAGCGAGCAATCTAAGAAAATTAACTCTGTGCTGAGTGTGATTGGTGGGATTGCAGATCAAACCAATTTACTGGCACTTAATGCGGCGATTGAAGCGGCCCGAGCGGGCGAGCAAGGCCGAGGTTTTGCGGTTGTTGCCGATGAAGTGAGAAATTTAGCTAGTCGAACCCAAGCAAGTACAGTTGAAATTAATGAAATGCTGGCTGAACTGCATAAGTTAGTGACCCAAACGGTACAAACTATGGAAGAAAGCCAGGTGAGTTGTTTGAGTTCGGTGGAGTCTTCTAGGGCGATTTCTGAAAGTTTAGGTGCTGTAACATCATCTGTGACCAGCATTAATGACATGAGCACTCAAATAGCCACAGCGGCAACTGAACAAAGCTCAGTGACGGAAGAAATTAATCGCAATATCAATTCAGTACAAGAGATTGTTAATACGTTATTAGTGGCCAGTCAAGATGCGTCCGGTATGAGTAAAACCGTTGCTGATGATGGTAAGACGTTAGCTGAATTAGTGGGTCAATTTAAAATATAGTGTTTAGCTGATATGCCATTAAAAATGAACCCGAAGTGGTTCATTTTTTTTAGTTATATTTTGAGATTAAATTTTAACATTATACGCAGTCCATTTGCCCTATCCATATGTGGTTAAGCGTTTTTTCTGATGTTGTTTCGATGAAATATATTCGTCATTTGTTTATTAATAATCGGCCTTCTGGTCTAGGTTTAGTGCCTGTCATGAGGTAAAATGCGCCGTTGCACCTTTTGTTAACCGCTAAATTTAAGTTGAATATTCATGTTTGAAGTTAATCCAGTAAAATTCAAAATTAAAGAGCTAGCCGAACGTACTGAGTTACTTCGGGGGTATCTTTGACTACGCTGCCAAAAGTGAGCGCTTAGAAGAAGTCAGTCGTGAGCTTGAAAGCCCTGAAGTGTGGAATGAGCCTGAACGTGCTCAAGCATTAGGTAAAGAGCGTGCTTCATTAGTCGTTGTGGTCAAAACCATTGATGATATGGACACCGGTCTAGAAGACATCCAAGGATTACTTGAGCTTGCCATTGAAGAAGATGACGAAGAAACCTTTAATGATGCAGCTGCAGAACTTGATGCGTTAGACACCCGTCTGGCCGATCTCGAATTCCGCCGCATGTTTTCAGGTAAAAGTGACGCTTCAAATTGCTATCTTGATATCCAATCTGGTTCAGGCGGCACCGAAGCACAAGACTGGGCCAACATGGTTCTACGCATGTATTTACGCTGGGGTGACGCACATGGTTATAGCCCAGAGTTAATGGAAGTGACCGACGGTGATGTAGCAGGTATTAAAGGTGCTACGATTAAATTCACTGGTGAGTATGCTTTTGGTTGGATGCGAACTGAAACGGGTGTGCACCGCTTGGTACGTAAATCACCATTTGATTCATCAGGTAAACGTCATACCTCTTTCTGTTCTGTTTTCGTTTACCCTGAAATTGATGATGATATTGAAATTGATATCAATCCATCGGATTTACGTATCGACACTTACCGTGCTTCTGGCGCGGGTGGTCAGCACGTCAACAAAACTGATTCAGCGGTACGTATTACGCATTTGCCAACCAACACTGTGGTGCAATGTCAAAACGATCGCTCGCAACATAAAAACCGTGACTCTGCCTATAAACAGTTAAAGGCGAAGTTATACGAGTTAGAAATGCATAAACAAAATGCCGATAAACAAGCTGCTGAAGATGCAAAATCAGACATCGGCTGGGGCAGTCAAATTCGTTCATACGTATTAGATGACGCCCGTATCAAAGATTTACGTACAGGAGTTGAGAACCGCAACACTCAAACTGTGCTGGATGGTGATTTAGATAAGTTTATTGAAGCCAGCCTAAAATCAGGACTTTAATTAAATTAACTTTTTCCGCCATGTAAGTGTGGCGAGTAAACGCGAGAATATAATATGACTGAACACGTACAAGATGAAAACAAACTGATTGCTGAACGTCGCGCGAAATTAGAACATATCCGCACTAACTGTCCTGCGAATGCGCATCCAAATACATGGCAGCGTAGCCATAAAGCGGCGGAGTTACAGGCTCAATATGGCGAGCAAACCAAAGAAGCACTTGAAGAGTTAGCTTTTCAAACCAGTATTGCTGGCCGTGTTATGGCAAAACGTGGTCCATTTTTAGTGATTCAAGACGTGTCGGGTCGTATTCAAGCTTATGCTGGTAAGCCAGTACAAGGCGATTTGAAAGAGCGTTATCAAGGTTTAGACATCGGTGACATCATTGGTGTTAAAGGTCAGCTGCATTTATCTGGCAAAGGCGACTTGTACGTTAATATGGAAGAATATCAGTTACTGACCAAAGCATTGCGTCCGTTACCTGAAAAATTCCATGGTTTAACAGACCAAGAAACTCGCTACCGCCAGCGCTATGTTGACCTGATCGTTAACGAAGACTCACGCAATGCCTTCATTATGCGTTCTAAAGTGGTTTCTGCTATTCGTAACTTCATGATCCAAAAAGAGTTCATGGAAGTTGAAACCCCAATGATGCACGTTATTCCTGGTGGCGCTTCAGCGCGTCCATTTGTGACTCATCATAATGCATTAGACATGGCAATGTACTTACGTATCGCACCAGAACTATACCTTAAGCGTTTAGTGGTTGGTGGTTTTGAGCGTGTGTTCGAAATTAACCGTAACTTCCGTAACGAAGGTTTATCACCACGTCATAACCCAGAATTCACCATGATGGAATTCTATATGGCGTATGCAGATTACAACGACCTAATGGACTTAACTGAAGAAATGCTCAGTTCAATCGCCATTGATTTATTGGGTAGTGCCCAAATGCCTTACGGCGAGCACACAGTAGATTTTGGTGGTCCTTATGCACGTTTAAGCATGTTAGAAGCGATTCAAAAGTACAACCCTGACAACGCGACTATACAAGCTATGACCTACGAGCAAGTTAAAGACGTAGAGTTTATGCGCGACTTAGCATCGAGCCTAGGCATCAAGTTAGAGAAATTCTGGACTTGTGGTCAGTTACTTGAAGAAATATTCGGTGAAACTGCTGAAACTAAGCTGATGCAACCTACGTTCATTACTGGTTATCCAGCTGATATTTCGCCTTTAGCACGTCGTAATGATAATAACGACTTCATTACCGACCGTTTTGAATTCTTCATTGGTGGCCGCGAAGTGGCTAACGGCTTTAGTGAGCTCAACGATGCAGAAGATCAAGACAACCGCTTTAAAGCGCAAGTTGATGCTAAAGATGCTGGTGATGACGAAGCAATGTTCTACGATGCAGATTACATTACTGCACTAGAGCACGGTTTACCGCCAACAGCTGGCCAAGGCATTGGTATCGACCGTTTAGTGATGTTATTCACTAACACGCATACCATTCGCGACGTGATTTTATTCCCAGCGATGCGCCCACAAGCGCAAGTGTAATGACGTTAACCGTTTGATGAATAAAAAAACCAGCAAATTTGCTGGTTTTTTTTATGGTCAAAATATCTGTTTATACCTAAATGTAATACTTATAAACTCCAGGTCTCGAGCGCGCCATCTGAGCTTAACGTCAATAGTTTACCATTAGGCTTTATGACCATTGAAAATACTGTAGTGCCAGCGTTATAGGCGGTGATATCCCAATGAGAAAGCTCTTCTCCTGATGAAGCATCCCAATAGATAACACTTTGTTTTGACGTTGCGGTAATTAAGTTTTTACCGTGGTTGACGAATAACGCCTGCCGAAAATAGCGATAGCGTTCAAGGTAATTTAGATGACTTATAGGCTGTGTTGTTTGGGTATCGATAATGACATTGTTGTCGAGTGCATCGGCAATAAATAAACGTCGATTGGCTTCATCATAACTCACGCTGGTAATTTGTTGCGGACGTGAAAAACTGCTAATCAACTCACCGCTATAAGCCGCCCAAATATGTACATCACCATCAAGTCCTGTCGATAATATCTGTTGTCCAAAATTGGATAGCTCAAGGTGATTAACTGCGGCGCTGTGTTGTTTAAACAATGACATTGTCATACTACTTCGTTGTATCACGGTGATTGAACCATCATTCATCCCCACCAAAATAGTGCTGCCTGTTTGGCTCAGAAGAAGGCTCGAAATACTGGCATCGGGATTAAATCCCTGGGCGGGCCAACGTATATCTAATTTGCCTGTCTCAAGGTTAAAAACGGAGATTTTTTGTTTGCCAGCAGTCGCAAGGAATTGTTTGTTACCCGACAATGCCAGCAGATAATTGGTTTCATCAAAGTCATCGTCAGACCATTGATGTAATAATTGGCTTGATGCCACATCCCAAATCGATAATGTACGGCTTCTGCCTAATGTGACAGCCATGCTGGCATCGTTAGACAGTACGCCATCAATTAGTGTTTCTTGAACGAGTGGTTGAATATTATCGGGGGTTTTCATCACCACAGCTTGATTGCAGCCAGAAAGAATCATCAACACCGTGATCACAATAATAAGATGCACATTGAGTAGCAATTTAGAGCTGGCATTAGCTAACAATTTAATTCCCCTATAAAAAAGATGCCTTCAACATAATAGCATAGAGCGTTACCGGGGGTTTTATTCGCTTGCAGTTATATCAATAACGCGGTTTTCAATCAAAATGGCATGACTTTTTGATATAGCAAAGTCTGCGTTCAAATTATGCATCTATTAAGAAAATGCGAATTCAGGCACAATAAAGGCTAACAATCTGTTATTTAAGCCAAGGAACCCACATGACACACATTACCTTAACGACTCCCGATGATTGGCATCTTCATTTTCGAGATGGGGATATGCTAGGTGAAACGGTTCCTGCAACGGCTCGATTGTTTCAACGTGCGATTGTGATGCCTAATTTAGTTCCACCAGTGACCACCGCAGCAATGGCTTTAGCTTATCGAGACCGTATCTTGGCTGCTCGCCCAGCCGGAAGTACTTTTCAGCCGTTAATGACGCTATTTTTAACTAATAACACCAGCGCTCAAGATATTATCGATGCCAAAGCGGCAGGGGTAGTGGCTGGAAAGTTATACCCAGCAGGTGCCACCACAAACTCAGATGCAGCTGTGAAAGCCTTAGATGATTTGTTTCCTATATTTGAAGTGATGGCACAACAAGGCATGTTGTTATTAGTGCATGGCGAAGTGACCGAATCGCATATTGATATTTTTGATCGCGAAAAAATGTTTATCGATCGTTACTTATCGCGCATTGTCGAAGCTATTCCTAGCCTTAAAGTGGTGTTTGAACATATCACCACTAAAGAAGCCGCCGAGTTTGTTGCGGCCGCTTCAACTAATGTTGCCGCCACTATTACCCCACAGCATTTACTGTTAAATCGCAATGACTTGTTAGTAGGTGGCGTACGTCCGCATAACTTTTGTTTACCAGTTCTGAAACGTAATATTCACCAGCAAGCCTTACAAGCCGCTGTAGCGACAGGCTCAAGTAAGTTCTTTTTAGGTACCGATTCTGCCCCGCATGAAAAACATCGCAAAGAGTCAGCTTGTGGCTGTGCAGGTTGTTACAGTGCTTGGAGTGCATTAGAACTCTATGCGCAAGTATTTGATAACTTGGGGGCATTAGATAAGTTAGAAGGTTTTGCCAGCTTACATGGTGCAGACTTTTATGGCTTACCACGTAACAACGGTACAGTGACATTGGTCAAAGAAGAGTGGACAGTACCAGAAGAAATTATTCTGCCAAACGGTAATCCTATCGTGCCATTTTTTGCAGGACAAAAAGTGAATTGGAAAGTGAAAACGGCTTAAGTTAATCACCCAGCTACTGGTTAATTCAAGCTACTGGTTAATTCAAGCTACTGGTTAATTC
>NZ_JACJFI010000110.1 GCF_014164505.1 Shewanella sp. SG41-4
TTTAGTTGTGGTATGTCTACTGGGAGCAATGAAACATTAGATCGTGCACTGCAACGTGCCGATGAGTTGCTGTATAAAGCTAATAATGCCGGCCGAAATAGGGTTGTTGCTCAGTAAGTTATCTAATTTGATTTAATGATAAAGCCGTTGATGTTTCAGCATCAACGGCTTTATTGTATTTGTGGCTATATTTGAAACGTTAATTTTATTTCTCGGTATGTTTAAAGTAACCAAGCGTAACTGATTTTCATGAAGTAGGTTTTTTCGTCTTGTGTTAATGAATCAATGTCATCATTGGCGATAAAGGCATCTGAATAACCGAGATAAAATACGCTTTGTGGATTGAGTTTATAGCCGTAGAGTAACTCATTACCCATATCTTGATACAACCTATCCGGACGTTGATATACATATAGGTCAGGGTCGCGTTCAATGCGAGTATAGACACTGCTTAATCGGATGAAACTGTTTAATGAGAGCTGCCAATTTAAGCGGACATCACTAAGGTTTGCCGTAAACAACCGACCATGGTCGACATCTAGTGTTTGGTAACGATAGGAGATGTCGAGCACTAAGGATTCAGTTAATTTCCATTCAATACCAGGGTTGATCATATTAACTGTTGCAGGCCGGTTATTGGCAAAATCAATGTCGTCACCCAAAAACATGTCCAGTTCTAATTTTACTGAGCTTATGGGGGTGAAATTAGTATAAAACCAGCCCATTGTTTGATCAAACATGGTGCTATTACCATCGATGTTTATCAAGCTCGGGTCATGGCGTCTGCCAACTCGCTCCCGTTGCACAATGCCTGTGGCAATATAACTTTGTAATCCACCTTCTAATTCTATGAACATCTCCGTTTCTTGCTCTAGACGCTCATTATCTTGGCTATGAGTAATGTCCCAGTCGCCGCCTAGTGTAATTTTGTTAAGGAAGTTATTTTCTGGGTACCAAATATAGCCCCCTCCAGCAACAAACTTTGTCACATCAATTTTATCTATAAAGCCTAAGTCTGCCCTAAAATCTTTACCGATAGATTCATAATGTGTTGTGGTATACCAATTACGGCGCTCATGTTCGTAAGTTAGGCTAAACATGGCGTCGTTAAAATCACCTTCCTTATTGGTGCGAAGTACCCGTTCATTTATGGCGCAATTTCTATTGTCGCAATTGCTGTTACTCGGACTGCAATCATTAGAACCACAAAATTGCTTGAATAAATCTTCCGGATAGGCCGTTTGTGAATGGGCATATTGTGCTGTAAAAGTATCTTGCTGGGTCGGTTGATACTTTATGTCTGCGCTAGCGACATAGTTATGATAGTCATCAGCCTGCTTTAAGGTTACCAAGCCGCCAATCGAAAGCTGTTTACTTGCGTCAAACCGATAGCGAGTCGCCATGTTTTGGCTTTGCTGATCCAATACCGCAATATCAGAACTTAAATTGCCAGGGACTAAAAACTGGGTTTGAACATCATTAGCGGCCAAAATTGCAAAAGTATGATCGTCAGTTTTGCTGGTGAGTTTTAATCCGTAATCTGGAGAACTTATATTGCGGGTGTGCAGTAAATCTAATTGGGTATCAAAGTAATCTTTGTTATCTAAGAAAAATGCGCGCTTTTCGGGAAAGAAGAGCGCAAATGTATTGTTTACATCTAACTGACCCGCATCGGCTTCCACTTGAGAAAAGTCTGGATTTAAAGTGGCATTCAATAGCGTGGTTGGTGTAATTCCCCAACGTAAATCTAATCCTACGTCGACATTGCTGTCATCGCTCCAAGGTTGGGTTTGTGTTGCGTCTCGTTGCTGGCTTTTATTGGCAACAATAGAGGGAGTAAGTTGTAAATCTTTACCTTGAGTAGCGCCGGCTAAGCCGGATGCAATACCTAATTGGCATAACTGACATGACACATTGCGGTCTATTTGATGAGTGGATAAACGATGGAATTCATTACGAGGGTAAAAGCGAATAAGCTCAATGCCCCAATTTTGAATGGGGTTACTGTCATCAAAATTAAATAACCTTAAAGGGAGTTGTACTTCCACTTGGAAACCGTTTTTGGTGAGTTTACCTTTGCTATACCAAATCCCGTCCCAAGCATCACTTTCTTGGCCTGTAAGTTCATTTTCAATGGAGTCACTTTGTGCGCCATAAGGGTTAATAAAAAATTGGTAGGCTAAACGAGCATTATTGAAAGTATCAAGTTTAATACCCACCATGTCATCGCCCCATGATTTGTCACGATCACGCAGGTTTGCCCGAATATTCTCCGGATTAGGATCATGGGCGGTAAACGCAAAATACAGGCTGGTGTTTGACGCATAGACTTTAGCTGTGGTTGTCACTGGAGCAGCGGTATTTTCTCCTGGAGAGGTTTCATAACGCAGTATTACCTCTGTAGCATTTTGCCAAGCGGGTTCGTTAAAGTCGCCATCCACCTCAATGTCTTCATTGATGGTAGGGATGTCGAGGTGAAATTGCTGGCTCGACCCCGCAAATGCTGCAAAAGATAACAAGCTGCTTAATAATACCAATGCAAACGTTAATACATAGCTAAAGGTACGCGTTAATCGGTTAATGAAGGTTAAGCTGTTAGTGGGTATTAAGTAGTTGATCACTTTTACTCAGTTTTAATTTTTTGTTATTTCTCTTATTGTCGCAAAAAAGAACTTAAAACGTAGTCCGACTTGTACCAAAATTATCAGTTAATTGTTACTGAATGTTAAATTAGCCGATATGAATGTTATAAAAAAGCCCGATAGTTGCTATCGGGCTGGGCTTTACGTTGTGTAATCTAAGCCGTTCTACTGCGGCCACAGTCCATACATCTATGGTTTAATTCTCTAAAGATTAATCAGGGGCGACAATGCTATTTTTATAGGCATCACGATATTTATCGACCCACATAGCGGTTGCGCCACAAATGGCTACAGGCATAACGATAAAGTTTACAATCGGGATCATTGAAAACACCGTCACAGTAGCACCGAAGCTAAAACTAGAGCCTTTGGTATTTTTGAGGGCGAATTTCATGTCATCAAAAGGGACTTTATGATTATCAAATGGATAGTCGCAATATTGAATGGCCATCATCCACGCGGTGAATAAAAACCATAAAATGGGTGCCGCAGTTTGGCCGATAATCGGCAACCAAAATAACACTAAAAACAATAATGCTCGTGGTAAATAGTATTTTAGCTTAATCCATTCTCGACCAAAAATACGCGGTAAATCTTTGATCATATCGACTGAACCACCGGTATTTAAGCTTTTGCCGGTGAGATGCTGCTCGACTTTTTCGGCTAACAAACCATTAAACGGTGCAGCAATCCAGTTCATCACTGAGCTGAATAAAAATGACATTACCACTAACATTGTTAGTACGGCTAATGGCCACAATAAAAAGTTCAACCAGCTTAGATATTCAGGGAGTTGTCCGTCCATCCAAGTAAATAGCTCAGTTAATTGCCCTAGCGCAAAATACATCGCTGAGGCGAATAAGACTAAATTAATCATCAGCGGGATAAATACAAATGAGCGTAAACCCGGCTGTTTAATTAATTGAAACCCTTGAAAAAAATAATTCACACCACTTTTTTTGGCGATTATTGAATTGGTAACCATTGAGACTGCCTATTTTGTGACTTATATTGTTGATTTTGACGAGCCAAGCACAATAAAACAAGTGATAAACTGTGTCAAAAGGATAAAAATCGTTACAAAAAGCTGCTCAATTGCTAAAGTGAGCTGCTTTTTCCTTTTAATGCGTACCTGAACTGGCAACATGAGATTAAAACAAATAAAACTTGCTGGATTTAAGTCGTTTGTAGACCCAACTAAAATCCCATTTGATAACGCCTTATCAGCGATTATTGGCCCTAACGGCTGCGGAAAATCCAATGTGATTGATGCCGTACGCTGGGTGCTGGGCGAAAGTTCGGCAAAGCATTTACGCGGCGATTCGATGACCGACGTTATTTTTAACGGCTCATCGGCACGCAAACCCATTTCTGTTGCGGGTGTCGAACTGGTATTCGAGAACATTCAGGGAAGGCTCACTGGTCAATATGCCAGTTATCAAGAAATCTCGGTTAAGCGACAAGTTAACCGCGACAGTGAATCAAGCTATTTCCTTAATGGTCAGAAATGTCGTCGAAAAGACATCACCGACTTATTCATGGGCACCGGACTAGGGCCGCGTAGTTATGCCATTATCGAACAAGGTACTATTTCACGCTTAATCGAATCTAAACCTCAAGAGTTAAGAGTGTTTATTGAAGAAGCCGCAGGTATTTCGCGTTATAAAGAGCGCCGCCGTGAAACCGAAAACCGTATTCGTCATACCCGGGAAAACCTCGAACGTTTAAACGATATTCGCGTTGAACTTGGTGCCCAATTAGACAAGCTATCGCAACAAGCAAAAGCTGCTCTGCAGTACCGAGAATTAAAAAATAGCGAACGTGAGTTACATAGCCAACTATTAGTGATGCGCTACCAACAATTGTTGCAGCAAACCAATAGGCTTGATGCCGAAACCGCAGAAGGTGAGCTTAAATCTGAATCTTTGGCCAAGAAGGCACAGCAGGGCGACACCAGTGTTATTCAACTTAAACAGCAATTGGCTGAACTCAGTGATGCTGAACATAAACTGGTAGAGCAGTATTACCAAGCTGGTAATACCATGACTAAGCTTGAGCAACAGCTTGCTCATCAGCAGCAGCAAGACTCTCAGCTACAGCAAAAAATTCAATCATTACAACAGCAAATCAAACAAGCTGACAATAATATTGTCAGCATGACCGATGTTCATCAGCGATTGGTTGCACAGGTGGATGCTCATCAGCCTGCTTATGAACAGGCGAGTATTGCGCTTGAACAAATCGATGAGCAAGTCTTTGCCATTGAAGAAGCCTGTGATGATGAGCAACGTCAGGTAACCCAATATGCTGAAATCTTGGCGGCGAATAAGATGCAGTTGGCGCTGAGCCAGTCGACGCTCCATCATCAACAGCAAAGTTTAGTGCAAGACGACCAGAATTTAACTCAATTACAAACTGATTTGGCGGCTTTAGCCCAGCAAGACAGCCAACAGCAGTTGCACAACAGCACTGCAGAACTAGCCCATATTGAGCAACAGTTAAACGATAAACAAGTGCAGCACAGCCAACTTGAGCTTACCTTATTTGAACAGCAACAAGCCGTTACTCAAGCGAGTGATGCCTATCAAACCCTAAAGCAAGCTGTCACTCGTCATCACTCTCGATTACAGTTTATTGATGAGTTGCTGGACGATCACACTCAGGATGATGGCCAACAATTATGGCAAGTGATTGAGGTAGTGCCTGGTTGGGAAAAAGCGGTCGATAAAGTGTTACAAGGCTTAAGTCAATTACCTGTTTTAGCGTTGGGTCAAACATCTTCATTGAGTGTTTCTCCGCCAACAGTAGGTTTTGAATCACAACATCAAGTGACTTATCCTGCTTTATCAACCCCTGTTAATTTAGCGCCATGGTTACAACATGTTGTGTGGGCCTCTAGTCTTAATGAAGCAAAAGATTTATTGCCAACATTGCTACCGGACCAATATATAGCCACCCAAGAAGGGTACTTGATTGGCGATGGTTTTGTGCTCAATCATACTCAGGTAGGGCAATCAGCCATTGTGCTAAGCCAAGAGCGATCAAGCTTAAGCCTGCAATTAGCAGAATTTGAGCAACAACAGCTATTGTCTCAGCAATCTCTGACATCGTTAACTCAACGGGCCGCGACCACTCAGGTAGAACTTAATCAATGCCAACAAATCTGTCATCAGTTACAAATAGAGCAGACAAAACTACACTCTTTGGTGACGAGTTTAACTCAACAGGCCGTTGATAAACGCGATAAGCAACAACAATGCAGCCATTCAATCGCTAAGATTGAACAGCAATTAAGCGATAAACAAATGCATGTTGATGCTCTTGAAGAACAGGTATCGACGCAAGAAGATGCATTGTTGCAAGCGATGAATCAACACGATGTTGCCCAACAAGCTTGGCAAACAAGCCAAGCTAAGCTTCGCGAAACCAAAGTTATTCGCACAGAGATTGCTAATAACGTTAAGCAGCTGCAAACACAAGTGCAACAACATGCTACCCAGCAAGCATTGAGTGAACAGAAATTAAAGCAACAACATGAAAAACAGACAGAATTAGTCAGTCAATTGACTCAGTTGCAACAAATGTTGCTCGACAATCAACAACAACAAGGTCAACATGATTTAAGTCAATTATCAACACAATTGGCCCAAGCACTTGAGCAACAGCAAACACTGCAACAGCAATTACAGCAAAATCGGTCTCAACAAGCAGAGCTTCAAACCAGTTTAGACCATTTAGTATTGATGCAAAAACAACAGCTTGTAGTGTTACAAGACTTGACTCAAAAGATAAGCGCGTTAAAGTTACGTCGTGAGGGCTTAAAAGGGCAGGCGAATGGGCAGTTGAATTTGCTGCAAGAACAGCAAATTCAACTGCAACAGGTTATTGCCGACATGCCAGAACACGCATCAGTTGATGTATGGTCGCAACAGCTTGAAAAAGTAAAACAGAACATAGTACGTTTAGGTGCTATAAACCTTGCAGCCATTGAAGAGTTTGAATCACAACGAGAACGAAAAGATTATTTAGACAGTCAAGATGATGACCTAAATAAAGGGTTAGCGATTTTAGAAGACGCTATCCGTAAGATAGATAAAGAAACCCGAAGCCGTTTTAAAGCTACATTCGAAACGGTAAACCATGATTTAGGGCAGCTATTCCCTAAAGTATTTGGTGGGGGAAGAGCTTATTTGGCATTAACCGGTGATGACCTGCTTGAAACGGGTGTTACCATCATGGCGCAACCGCCAGGTAAGAAGAATAGCACCATACATTTACTTAGTGGTGGAGAAAAAGCGTTAACCGCTTTATCATTAGTCTTTGCCATTTTTAGACTGAATCCAGCCCCTTTTTGTATGCTAGATGAAGTCGATGCACCTTTGGATGACGCCAACGTCGAACGTTTTTGTCGGTTACTGAAAGAAATGTCACAAAGTGTGCAATTTATTTATATCAGTCATAATAAAATAACAATGGAAATGGCTGATCAACTTATTGGCGTTACTATGCATGAACCTGGCGTTTCAAGAATAGTCGCAGTAGACATTGAAGCCGCGGTCGCCATGGCAGACGCGGTATAAATTAGTAAGACAGGGAATCTAATGAAAGATCTACAATTGGTATTGTTTGTATTAGGCGCGATCGCAATCATTGGCGTGTTAGTGCATGGTTTTTGGTCGATTCGCAAGCAACAACCTAAATCAATGAAGCAAAGTCCGATGGCTGGATTTTATAAAGACCAAGCTAAACGTCGAGACTCTGAAGGTTTTGACGTCGATGGTATTGGTCAGGTGCGCGTACGCAAACCTGGTGATGTTGAAGAGATCGTTGTTAAGCCAAAATTAAAGACCAATTTAAGCCAAAAACCACACCAGAGTACAACTAAGCTCACCGATACACCTTTACAAGATTCACTGCGTCAGTCTGGTCCGGACAAAACGGAGCTAGAACATGTCGAACCTAAAATGGTACAACCTGCGCAGCAAAGCTTATTTGTTGAAGATGATGTTAAACCCGCACCAACGGTAACGGTGTCAATGAATACCCCTAAAAAGATATTCAATCCTTCAACCAGTACTGCTAAGTTAGAAAGCTATACAGGCAAACCTGTTGTCGCCAGATATGAACCCATTAAACCAACAGTACAAGCAGCGGCAAAAATTGACGTTAACCCTGAAGTCGAAGTTAAAACTGAAGTAGAAGTTAAAGCTGATGATCTAGCAAGTGAAGCAGTAGAACCGACAGATGTCTTAGTGCTGCATATTGTGGCTAAATCAGGCGAGCAAATTCAAGGTGCAGAATTATTGCCAAGCTTGCTGTCGCTCAATTTTAAATTTGGTGATATGGATATTTTTCATCGTCACATTGACAATGCGGGTACTGGTAAAGTGCTATTTTCACTCGCTAACATGTTAAAACCTGGAACATTTGATCCGGACAATATGGAGCAATTTGTCACCCAAGGTGTGGTGCTGTTTATGACCTTACCGGGTTATGGCGATCCATTAATGAACTTCACCATTATGCTGAACTCAGCTTATCAAATTGCCGAGGATCTCGGTGCTGAACTGCTAGATGGACAACGTCAACCTTGGTCCGATGCAACCAAAAAAGATTATTTACGACGACTTAATGCGGCGTAGGTTGATGTGTTTATTAAGGCCGCAGCAGCGGCCTTAATTGTTTTAAACCTTTACA
The DNA here is from genome assembly GCF_014164505.1 of Shewanella sp. SG41-4. Classification (GTDB taxonomy): domain Bacteria; phylum Pseudomonadota; class Gammaproteobacteria; order Enterobacterales; family Shewanellaceae; genus Shewanella. The sequence goes on from NZ_JACJFI010000110.1 coordinate 8,340, forward strand.
CTTTCTCAAGCAAATCACGGTTACAACTTGTATGACGGATGCCACAATGCACGCTATTCAAACTGAAATGGATCAACTTACTCACACCATTAATCAACATAATATTCGTTATTACGTTGATGATGCTCCGTCAATACCCGATGCTGAATACGATAGATTAATTAAGCACTTAACTGAGTTAGAACGTGACTATCCGCAATTTAAGTCGGTAGATTCACCTACACAACGCGTCGGTGGTATAGCATTACAAAAATTTGCTCAAATTACCCACCTTAAACCGATGTTAAGTCTCGACAATGCGTTTGAACAAGCTGATTTTGCCGCATTTAATAAGCGTATAACAGATAAAGTCGATAGCGTAGATTATGTTTGCGAACCTAAACTTGACGGTTTAGCCGTGAGTATTACCTATCGTTTGGGCGTTCTTGAGCGCGCCGCAACGCGAGGTGATGGCAGTGTCGGCGAAGATATTACTGCTAATGTTCGCACTATTCGTTCTATTCCTCTCAAGTTACGCGGTCAAGGATTTCCCGATTTAGTTGAAGTACGTGGCGAAGTGTTTATGCCCAAAGCCGCATTTGAGGCATTAAACCTGCGTCAAATCAGTAAAGGTGACAAAGTCTTTGTTAATCCACGTAATGCCGCAGCTGGCAGTTTACGCCAATTAGATAGCAAGATTACTGCCTCACGTGCGCTAGGATTTTATGCTTATGCATTAGGTGTAGTCGAAGGTGAGTCACAACCGATGCAAAAAAGCCATTTTGGCCAACTGACACAGTTGAAACAATGGGGTATCCCCGTTAGTAGCGAAGTGAAAGTGACCGATACATTAGACAAAGTCTACGCATATTACGCCGATATTATGGCCAGACGCAGTACGCTTGAATATGAAATTGATGGCGTGGTTATAAAAGTTAATGACATTGCTAAGCAACAAACTCTTGGCTTTGTGGCTAAAGCGCCTAGATGGGCCATAGCCTATAAGTTTCCTGCCCAAGAAGAGATGACTTTATTAGAGTCGGTTGACTTTCAGGTTGGCCGAACAGGTGCCGTTACCCCTGTAGCCCGTCTCAAGCCTATATTTGTCGGTGGCGTGACCGTGTCGAATGCTACTTTGCACAATGCAGATGAAATAGCCCGTCTTGGGGTTAAAATAGGCGACACAGTGATTATTCGCCGCGCCGGTGATGTTATCCCACAAATTGTGGCAATCGTGCCTGAAAAACGCCCTGATGATGCACAAGATATTATCTTCCCAGAACATTGTCCTGTGTGTAATAGCGTTGTTGAGCGTTTAGAGGGTGAAGCTGTAGCGCGTTGCAGTGGTGGACTTTTTTGTGAGGCTCAACGTAAAGAGGCGATTAAACATTTTGCATCCCGTAAAGCATTAAATATTGATGGAATGGGCGATAAAATTGTCGAGCAATTAATTGATAAAGAACTGGTTAAAACGCCAGCAGACTTGTTTTCCCTGACCGCTTCTAGCGTCACCATGTTAGACCGTATGGCGATGAAGTCAGCTACCAATATTGTCGAGGCGATTAAACAAGCTAAAACAACTACATTAGCGCGTTTTTTATACAGTTTAGGCATCCGTGAAGTCGGCGAAGCTACCGCTGCTAATTTAGCCCAACACTTTGCCGAGTTCGAACGTATTCGTGCTGCTAGCGTTGAGCAACTGCTCGAAGTCGCTGATGTTGGTGATATTGTAGCAAAACACATTCGACAATTTTTTGCACAGCCACATAACATTGAAGTAATAGAGCAATTGCTTGAAGCCGGCATTACTTGGCCTGTAATAGAGCAAGCTGACGAATCGCAGCTTAGTCTAAAAGGGCAAACGTGGGTGTTAACTGGTACGCTAACTCAACTTAATCGTAACGATGCCAAAGCCCAATTACAGGCATTGGGCGCCAAAGTGGCTGGCAGTGTTTCGAAAAATACTGATTGCCTTGTTGCTGGTGAAGCAGCGGGCTCTAAATTAGCAAAAGCTGAAGAGTTGGGCGTTAAGGTGATAGATGAACAAGCTCTGATGGATTTATTAAATGCGGCTAACTAACATGAAAACTAGTATTGCTTTATTTATGCTGGTGCATGCCGATAAGAGTTTATTGTGAATTTTAGTAATATTACTTGGTTAGATGATCGTGGTCATATAAAACCGCCATTATTTTTGTATTTGATTTTGGTCTTTTTAGCCCGTGGCTGGTGTATTTTTATTGCATCCTTAACCCAGTTTAATGACCGTGCAGGGTTAGTAAGGTTATTTTATCCTGAAAAAAGCGATTTTGTATCGGCGCTAATTGCTGGTGTCGGGGCGATACTGATTTATGGACTTATTATTGCCGAGCGTAAACGCAGCTGGCCGATATTAATACCTTTGTTTAGGCATAGTGGTTGGTTTTTGTGGGGATTACTGATTATTGATGGACTATTTTTGTTCCAACGTATGATGCACGATGACTATTTGTTTAAAATTGGCTATTCGATTGATGCGCTTTTTCTGTTTTGGTCAGTTATTTATGTCTTCAAATCAAAGCGGCTATATTACTATTTTACCGACTGGACCCCTGATGATAGTACTGTGCAAGTCGAAACCATATCTGATGATGAGATTAAGCCTGATACGAAATAATGTACGACTTGGTATAAATGCACTATTATTTATTGGTTTCCAAAAACATTAAAATGTATGACTTTGATACACATAGCTCTATTTCAAAAATGTTAGCGTAGAAATGACATTATCATCTCGGCCATAACGTGGCTAATGTGAAAAAGGATCAGTACTTTGGCTAAAACAGAATTAACACAAATACCTGTTTCGCAAATGGTTATCGGGTTAACCGTTAAGCTGCCTTTGTCATGGACAAGCCATCCTTTTTTTCGCAGTAAAGTAAAGCTTGAACAACAAGTGCAAATCGAGATGATCAAAGGTCTCGACGTGTCATTTGTATACGTGATCGATGGCCATGATTTGCTGCCTAAAATAGATGAATCGGTTGAAATCGAACAACCAGAAGAGGTTGTTGAACAAGAAATCGATCATCGGCCATTAGCTAAAAAAAGCATGCGACTCAGCCAGCAACGGTTTGTCAAATCGGTTAACGATAGTAGAACGGTTTTTGGTAAAATAGTCAGCGATCCCGAGGGGGCTTATCGTGAAGCGGCCACGTTAGTCGAAGATTTAGTCGATCATTTATTTGAAACTGAAACCCCGCAACTCACTATCGTGGGCAGTGGTGAAATTGATGTCAGCGTCACTCAGCATGGTATTTCAGTTGCTGTTTTAGCTTTGATGATAGCCCATGCGCTCTCATTATCTAAAAAGGACATTCGAGATATTGCTCTAGGTAGTCTCTTTCACGATATTGGTAAGTTAAAAGTGCCTGAGCCTATTCGCCGTAAGAAACGAGGTGATTTAACCGACCATGAAATTAACTTTTTAAAAATGCACCCTAATTTTGGTTACGACATGCTTAGTCGTACTGGGTTATTCCCTGAAGCCATGTTAGATATTGTGCTGCATCATCACGAGTTTATCGATGGTAGTGGATTTCCCAATCAGCTAACGGTAGCCAACATTCTGCTCACAACACAAATAGTGTCATTAGCCAATGACTACGAAACGTTATTACATCAATACCATAGCCCACAGATAGCGTTGGGGCTTTTATTTAAATCTCACAGTAGTAAGCATGCTGATAATTTGATTTCAGTTTTAGTCAAAATATTAGGCATTTATCCTCCTGGCACGATTGTACGCTTGAGCGATGAGAGCATCGCTAAGGTGATGATGACTACTGCTGATGTAAAACAACCTCATGTTTGGTCATGTAATATCAGTGGTGGAAACCCCAGTTTTCGATTTCTAATTAATGAAGATGTGCAAGTTCAAGAAGTGATAAAATTAGACGAATTAACTGATGGTGCTGTAAAAACTTTGCAAGCCAATAGTCCTATTAGTTTTTATTTCAATCACTTCAATCATTAATACTCAACGTAGTCACACTGAGAAAGCATGAACACAATTACTATTATCGGATGCGGTTGGTTCGGTTTACCCCTTGCAACACAATTAGTTAAGCAAGGTTTTAACGTGAAG
>NZ_JACJFI010000111.1 GCF_014164505.1 Shewanella sp. SG41-4
ATCGCACTTCTGCATGAGTCCCTTTTTGATCCAAATATTGCATTTCTTTATCGGCTAGCGGTAAGCGGATTTCAGCTGTATCAGTATTGTAAACATGACCAATTTTACTGCCTGTGGTCACGTATGCACCTAAACCGATTTCACGGCTGGATATCAGTGCATCATACGGCGCGCGGATAACCGTACGTTCTAAATCACGCTGTGCACGTAATAAACCCGCTTCAGCACTTTTTAGCTTGGCTAATTCTTGTGCCAATTGCGGCTTGCGCAAACTGAGATCGGTTGGCTTACTGCTGGTTATTTCGGCCCATTCACGTAAGGCAACTTCAGCATTGGCTCGTTCTTGCACCATGTTGGCTTTTGACGAGGCTATGTTTGCTTGAGCATCTAATAATCCTGCTTCATAGTCACTGGGATCAATTTTAGCTAGAACATCACCTTTTTTAACAAAGCCACCTTTGACGAATTTATCAGCTAAATAAATAATTTCACCACTGACTTGTGCGACCAGTTCGGTGTCGTATTTTGCTGCGACAACGCCATAAGAACTGACTGAAAAGGTCATCGGGTTATATTCAAGTGCTTCAACCGACACTAAAGGTGTGGTATCAACTGCAGGCTTTTCTTCAGGGGGCTTTTTGAGTGCAGCAATCCCAACTAAACCGGCTATTCCAATGCCTAATACTACGATGGGCAGTATGATTTGTTTTTTAGTAGCCACAATTCTTCCTCTTTTATAATCCGATATTTTTTGCAGTAAGTTCATTTTCTTACTGCTAATAGTCTTTCTTCTACTTTATATGTTAATCGAAATGTTTATTGTTTGTTGTTTGATTGTGTAAACTTGTGTGTCAACTACTTAAGTGTGCACTCGTTACATAAAACCGATAGGAAACAAACACTGTGGAGATCCAATACACACCCAGATTACGATTGTCATTAATGACCCTTGATGATGGTGCATTACTTTTTGAGTTAGACCAAGATGAACGAGTCATGCACTTTCTTAATGGCGGCAATAAAACCACTCAGCATCAGATAGATACGATCATGTTGCCTAGATTGGCTCAATATTTAAATCCGCCTAAAGGTTGGGGGTTATGGAAAGTCCATGCGCTCGATTGTGCCCTTAATGATCAGCACGGGTTAAGCGGCGAGTATTTAGGCTGGGTATTAGTCAGACCAATGCACTTTTTTACCGATATACAACAGCATGATCTAGAGTTAGGTTGGCGTTTCAAACATGTCAGTTGGGGTAAAGGTTATGCTACAGAAGCAGCTAAAGCGGTGATGGATGCTGTGAGTGTATTAAATGAAGTGACACATGTTAGTGCTGTTGCTGTAGAGGACAATGTTGCATCTATCGCGATTATGAAAAAACTCGGTATGACGTTTCAACATAAAAGTATTCACCGCGATCCATTAGGTGATACTGAAGCCGTGTTTTACCAAAAAGCGGTGTAATGTTTTTTAAGGCAATAAACAAGAGCAGCCTGAGCTGCTCTTTTGTTGTATTACATCCAGTCGATTACTTTTTGGCGTCTAAATAACGCTCAGCGTCTAGTGCAGCCATACAACCAGTACCAGCAGAAGTAATAGCTTGACGATAATGTTGATCCATTACGTCGCCACAAGCATATACGCCTTCAATGCTAGTTTGAGTCGCATTGCCTTGTAAACCACTGTTTACTTGTAAGTAACCGTGATTCATTTCTAATTGACCAGCAAAAATACCAGTATTAGGGCTGTGACCAATCGCAATAAACACACCAGCGACTTCTAAATCGGTCACTGAACCATCTTTAGTGCTCTTTTTCTTAAGCCCGGTTACACCCATCTCGTTACCCGTCACTTCTTCAAGTGTTTGGTCTAGGTGTAAAATGATATTTCCGTTAGCGACTTTGTCCATTAAGCGGTTAATCAAAATCTTTTCTGAACGGAAACTGTCGCGGCGGTGAATTAAGTGAACTTCAGATGCAATATTACTTAAGTAAAGTGCTTCTTCAACTGCTGTGTTACCACCGCCAATCACCGCAACTTTTTGGTTACGGTAAAAGAAACCATCACATGTAGCGCAGGCAGAAACACCGCGACCCATGAACGCTTCTTCAGATGGAAGACCTAAATATTTAGCAGAAGCACCAGTAGCAATAATTAATGCATCACACGTAAACTCGCCGTTGTCGCCTTTTAAGCGGAAAGGACGCTCAGTTAAGGTCACTTCGTTGATGTGGTCAAAAATAATTTCGGTATCGAACTTCTCAGCGTGCTTTTGCATGCGTTCCATTAATGCTGGACCGGTTAAGTCTTCAGCATCGCCTGGCCAGTTTTCTACTTCAGTAGTAGTGGTTAATTGACCACCTTGCTGCATGCCTGTGATCATCACAGGATTTAAATTTGCACGCGCAGCATAAACAGCAGCGGTATAGCCAGCAGGGCCAGAACCTAAAATTAGTAGGTTAACGTGACGAGCTTCACTCATGATTTTGTTCTCCGATAACATGCCTTAAGCAATTTGCATGGGATTGTATGGAATTTACCGCTGCGGGTAAAGTGAAGTTGAGTGTAGGAAATCGATTGGGGTTATCTATTGTGTAAATATTCCGTTTCAGGTGAGGCGATGGTGCACATCTACTTACTTGAAACGGTTGTTTGTCGCTCGACGAAGATTGCTCGTTTAGGTTTAGTAAACCAAATGACAGGTTGGTAAATTATTTTTTTCTAAATAATTCTGATGGTATTCCTCGGCAATGTGGAATGATTGTATCGGTACAATTTCGGTCACAATATGTCGCTGTCCCCATTTGCCACTGCGTGCTAATGTTAGTTTAGAGCTTTCAGCTTGGGCTTTTTGCTCTTTATCGTGGAAAAAAATGGTGCTGCGATATTGAGTACCAATGTCGCCACCCTGCATATTCAGCATGGTCGGGTTATGGTTTTTCCAAAAAGAATCCAATAAGTCGGTGTAGCTGACTATTTCTGGATCAAACTCAACTTGAACCACTTCGGCGTGACCAGTTGAACCCGTTTTCACTTCTTTATATGTCGTCGCACTGTCTTTGCCACCCATGTAGCCACATGTTGCGTTACTGACGCCGTTAATTTCACGGAAAAAATATTCAACACCCCAAAAACAACCTGCACCAAATGTAGCTAACGCCATGACATACCCTTAAAACAAATTATAGAAGTCTAGATGGCTGTAATTGTGTTGAATATTGACAATATTTGCAAGCAAACTTTTATTAATAAATAAATCTAAGTTATGCCACCAATAAAATAGCGTTTGGCTATGATAGAATCCGCGATAATAGGCAGTAATAGTTAACATCGTTTTACGTCAAAGTTAACTACGCCATATAATAATGAGACAAGGAGTTGATAGTGCTATCTGACCTGATGATAAACCACGATTTTTTAGACTATACCTTAGCCAATCCAGATAAATTACCTGCTGCGTATGATTTTATGTTGGCAGATCATACTCGCGTAGATGTGTGGGATACGGGAGTGATTGTATTTACTCCGGCTAATGCCACCAAAGATATCGTGTTGTCTTGTGCTGTGCACGGTAATGAAACTGCGCCGATTGAAATCTGTAATCAACTCATTAAAGATTTGCTCAGCCAACGCATTGTGGCCAAGCAGCGGGTGATGTTTTTAATTGGTAATCCTGCCGCGATTATCAATAAAACCCGTTTTATTGATGAGAACCTGAATCGTCTATTTAGCGGCGCGCATTCTAAAGGCGAGGGCTTAAGCCATCCAGAGCGTCATCGAGCTAAAGCGTTAGAGCAATACGTAGCTGATTTTTTCAATGCTAATAGCGACAACCAACGTATTCATTACGACTTACATACAGCGATCCGTGCCTCAAAGCATGAAAAGTTTGCCATTTACCCATACCGTCCAGGCCGTGCTTTCAGCGGCGAACAAATTATGTTTTTGGCGGCATGCGGTGTCGATACTATGTTGTTTCACCACGAACCAACAACAACGTTTAGTTATTATTCGTCAGAGCAATTCCAAGCAGATGCTTTTACCGTAGAATTAGGCAAAGTGATGCCATTTGGCCAAAATGATATGAGCCGTTTTACAAAAACTCATACTATGCTTGAAAAGCTCATTACTGAATCTCAGTTAGCACCAGTTGAGTTCGACGCTAGCAAGGTCAACTTGTATAAGGTATCGCGCTCTATTAACAAGCACTTTGATGATTTTGAATTTAGCTTTGCTGGTGATGCAGAAAACTTCAGCGCCTTTAGTCAGGGCGAGGTATTAGCAACAGAAGGTGGGAAGCAAATCACAGTCGAGCAACCGTTAGAAGCGATAGTATTTCCTAATGCAAATGTACCCATTGGGCAACGCACAGTGTTATGTTTAGTACCGGCACCGAACGAGTCAATTTTATAGTCGTAAAGCAATATATACATGTCAATCGTGAGTAAAATGCGTTTACAGTGAGAGTAAGTATTGATAGGTAGTTTACGTTAACGTAATGTCTACTCGCATAGTATAAATAGAGCCATGTTTATGTTGAACATGGCTTAACAATAACAAGAGCATAATATGAGCAACGCACCACTGACCAATGAAACAGTGCACCGTGTCAGCTTCTTAGACAAAGCGTCATTGCACATCCCTATTTTGCGTATTTTACAAGCTGATGGCACTACATATGAAAACGCGGTTCTTCCAGTTATCGACAAGGCTCTGGCCGAAAAAATCTTTGATACCTGTGTTTTTACACGAGTATTAGACGAGCGTATGTTGGGTGCGCAGCGTCAAGGACGGATTAGTTTTTACATGACCTGTACTGGTGAAGAAGCCTCAATTGTTGGCAGCACTGCCGCGCTTGATAAAGACGACGTCATTTTGGCTCAATATCGTGAGCACGCCTCATTGCGTTATCGCGGTTTTACGACTGAACAATTTATGAATCAAATGTTCAGTAACGAGAAAGATTTAGGTAAAGGCCGTCAAATGCCGATTCATTACGGCAGCCGCGAACTCAACTACCAAACCATTTCATCACCACTGGCAACTCAAATTCCACAAGCCACAGGTGTTGCTTATGGTATGAAGTTACAAGGCAAGCGTAATGTTGCCATTTGTTACTTTGGCGAAGGCGCTGCGTCAGAAGGTGACTTCCATGCGGGTTTGAATATGGCTGCAGTGCTTAAGTCTCCAACCATCTTTTTCTGTCGAAATAATGGTTATGCTATTTCTACCCCTACAGAAGAGCAGTTTGCTGGTAACGGTATAGCCAGTCGGGGAGTTGGTTACGGTATGCATACTATCCGTGTAGACGGTAACGACATGTTAGCGGTGTTAGCTGCTACGCAACAAGCTCGAGCCCACGCACTAGAACATAATGTACCTGTATTAATTGAAGCTATGACTTATCGTTTAGGTGCGCATTCTTCGTCAGACGATCCATCTGGATATCGTTCAAAAGAAGAAGAAGCTAAATGGCAGCAACACGATCCGGTAAAACGTTTTAAATTATGGATGGTTAATAAAGGTTGGATAACCGAAGCCGATGAAGCCAAGTTATTTGAACGTTATCGCGAAGAAGTGCTAGCAGCAGTTAAAGTGGCTGAAAAGTTACCTATTCCGAAACTAGATGAAATTATTGAAGATGTGCTTGATAAACCGACTCCAGCATTGAGAAAACAGCTTAAAGAGCTAAAAGAACACATTGCTAAGTATCCAAAAGCCTATCCAAAAAGCGCAGGGAGACTCTAAACCGTGGCTCAAATGAATATGTTACACGCCATCAACGAGGCGTTATCAATAGCCATGACTGCCGACGAGCGCATGGTGATTTTTGGTGAAGACGTTGGCCACTTCGGTGGCGTTTTTCGTGCGACTTCTGGTTTACAAGAGCAGTTTGGTCGCGACCGTTGTTTTAACACGCCGCTAACTGAACAAGGTATTGCTGGTTTTGCTAATGGCCTAGCATCTTATGGCATGACTGCCGTTGCTGAAATTCAGTTTGCTGATTATATTTTTCCGGCATTCGATCAAATCGTTAATGAATCGGCAAAATTTAGATACCGCAGTGGTAATCAATTTGATGTGGGTGGGTTAACCTTTCGCACTCCATATGGTGGTGGTATCGCTGGTGGACATTATCATTCACAATCGCCTGAAGCCTATTTTACTCAAACGCCTGGTTTAAAGGTGGTTATTCCGCGTAACCCTGAACAAGCTAAAGGGTTGTTGCTGGCGTCTATTCGGGATCCAAACCCGGTGATTTTCTTTGAACCTAAGCGTCTGTACCGCGCATCTGTTGGTGAAGTACCTGCCGGTGACTACGTTATCGAATTAGGCAAAGCACAAGTGGTTAAGCAGGGCAGTGATATTACTGTACTGGCTTGGGGCGCACAGATGGAAATCGTCGAAAAAGCCTGTGAACGTGCCGAGAAAGAAGGTATTTCATGTGAAATTATTGACTTACGCACTATCGCACCATGGGATGTTGAAACTATTGCAAAATCAGTGACCAAAACAGGTCGTTTACTGATAAACCATGAAGCACCATTAACTGGTGGTTTTGCCGGTGAAATCGCGGCAACCATTCAGCAAGAATGTTTCTTATCGCTTGAATCTCCGATCAGTCGTGTGTGCGGATTAGATACGCCTTATCCATTAGTGCATGAAAAAGAATACATGCCAGATGAGTTAAAGACCTTCGAAGCCATCAAGGCCACTGTGTCGTTTTAGGAGTAAGATATGATTAAAGATTTTATTTTACCCGACATCGGCGAAGGTGTGGTGGAATGTGAATTAGTTGATTGGTTAGTCAGCGAAGGTGACATTGTTACTGAAGACCAACCGATTGCCGATGTCATGACAGATAAAGCCTTAGTGCAAATTCCAGCTCCTCATGCCGGAAAAATTACCAAGCTTTATTACGCCAAAGGTGAAATCGCCATTGTGCATCAACCATTGTATGCAGTTGAAATGGACGGTGATGACAACGATAGCGTCATTGAAACACCTGTTGCTGCCATGACCCCAGTTAACGACACTGCTGGAAATATTGCTAACAACAATGACGTTGTAGTGACAACAAGCAGTCAATCAAACATTGAAGAGTTCTTATTACCCGATATCGGCGAAGGAATTGTTGAATGTGAATTGGTTGACTGGTTAGTTGAAGAAGGCGACATCGTCGTTGAAGACCAGCCGATTGCTGATGTTATGACTGATAAAGCGTTAGTGCAAATTCCGGCGATGAAAGCCGGTAAAATTGTAAAACTGCATTATCGTAAAGGTCAGCTTGCTAAAGTGCACTCACCTTTATTCGCCATTGAAGTAGAAGCTGAAGTTAATGCTCCGTCAGCTCCTGTTGAAGTGGTTGAACAAGCGCAAGTTGCAGCTCCACAAGTTAACCTTGAACCTGTTGCACAAGGCAAAGCTTTAGCTAGCCCAGCCGTTCGCCGCATGGCACGCGTACTGGACATTAATATCGCTATGGTTGTTGGCACAGGCAAAAATGGCCGAGTTTACAAAGAAGATATTGAACGTCATCAGCAAGGTGGTCATGCCACTCAAGCTGCAGCAAGCACAACGCCAGTGTCGTCAACGAGTCAAGATAATGCTCAAGCTGGCAGTTCTGTGAATAGCGGCATAGTGAGTAATGTAACGGCGAACGATCGGGTTGAACCTATCAAAGGCGTCAAAGCTATTATGGCGAAAATGATGGTTGAGTCAGTATCGACTATCCCTCATTTTACTTACTGTGAAGAGTTTGACCTTACCGAACTCGTTGCCTTACGTGAAAGCATGAAGCAACGCTATTCAACTGACGAAGTGAAGCTGACCATGATGCCATTCTTTATGAAGGCCATGTCATTAGCGATCACAGAATTTCCGATATTAAATAGCCAAGTTAATGCAGATTGCACCGAACTCACTTACAAGTCTCGTCATAACATTGGTATGGCAGTCGACTCAAAAGTGGGCTTATTAGTGCCTAATATCAAAGATGTGCAAAGTAAGTCTATTTTAGAGATTGCCGCCGACATAACTCGCTTAACGACTGCCGCGCGCAGTGGCCGCGTGTCGCCAGCAGATTTAAAAGACGGAACTATCTCTATCTCCAATATTGGTGCATTGGGCGGCACGGTGGCAACACCGATTATTAACAAACCTGAAGTAGCCATTGTTGCGTTAGGCAAGTTACAAATATTGCCGCGCTTTAATGCTAAAGGCGAAGTTGAAGCACGTAAGATTATGCAAGTAAGCTGGTCTGGCGATCATCGCGTCATTGACGGTGGCACCATTGCACGCTTCTGTAATCTGTGGAAACACTACCTAGAGCAGCCGCAAGAAATGCTATTAGCTATGCGTTAACAGTGTTTAATCTTTCTTATCCAAAAGGACGCTAACGCGTCCTTTTGTTTTTAGCCTCTTTTTCGTATAATACTCGGATATTGTCACTAGATTGGAATATGTATGAGTCTGTCGGCACCTAGAATTGAAATGATTGAATATCCGTTTCCACCAAAACCTGCCGTGTTGTCTGACGTTGAGAAAGCACAATATAAAGCACGTATTAAACAGTTATTGATTGATCAAAACGCGGTACTTGTTGCCCATTATTATACTGATCCTGAAATCCAAGCGTTAGCTGAAGAAACGGGCGGTTGCGTGTCTGATTCTCTGGAAATGGCACGCTTCGGTCGCGATCACCCCGCAAAGACATTAATTGTCGCTGGGGTGAAATTTATGGGCGAAACCGCCAAAATACTAAGCCCTGAAAAAACCATTTTAATGCCAACGTTAGAAGCAACTTGCTCATTAGATTTAGGTTGTCCAATTGAGCAGTTCAATGAATTTTGCGATGCGCATCCAGATCATACTGTCGTGGTATATGCCAATACCTCAGCAGCAGTAAAAGCCCGCGCAGATTGGGTTGTCACCTCCAGTATTGCGTTAGAAATTGTTGAGCATCTCGATAGCCAGGATAAAAAAATTATCTGGGCACCCGATCGCCACTTAGGTTCATACATTAACAAACAGACAGGCGCTGACATGTTGTTATGGCAAGGCGACTGCATTGTGCATGACGAGTTTCAAGCCAAAGCCTTGCGCGAGCTTAAAAAGCAGCATCCTAGTGCCGCCATTTTGGTTCACCCAGAGTCACCTGCAAGTGTCGTTGAGCTTGCTGACGCTGTCGGTTCTACCAGCCAGTTGATTAAAGCTGCACAGACCATGGCCAACGACACCTTTATCGTTGCCACGGATCGCGGTATTTTTTATAAAATGCAACAAGCGGCACCAGGTAAAACCTTGATCGAAGCCCCAACCGGCGGCAATGGTGCTACCTGTAAAAGTTGTGCCCATTGCCCATGGATGGCCATGAACGGTTTGCAGGCTATTGAAGCTTCGTTAGTCGATAGCGATAAAACCAATCATGAAATATTTGTGGATGATGAACTGCGTATCAAAGCACTCATTCCACTCACACGCATGCTTGATTTTGCCAAAGAATTGAACATGAAAGTGAAGGGCAACGCCTAAAAGCTTGGGTTTAGTGATCATAAAAATATAAAGCCGACATCTAGTCGGCTTTTTTATTGGGTCTTTTACGCTAATGGGAGCTAGCCTTAAATATTAATATAATACCCAACTGAACCATTATTGAATAAACAAAAAAACCAAGTGGTGTAGACTTGGCTTTTTGTTAATTAACAAATTGGTTTGCTGTATTTTGTTTTGTTTAAATCTTAAATTGGCCTACTAAGGAATTCAGTTGTTTAGATAAATCAGCCAGATCTTCACTTGCACTTGCTGTTTGCATTGACCCTTCGGTTGTTTTGGTAACAATATCGTTGATATTGGTAATGTTTTTATTTATTTCATTTGAGACTGCACACTGTTCGTTTGCTGCGCTGGCGATTTGAATATTCATTTCTGTAATGGTGTTTACCGCTGCAAAAATGTCATCGAGTGCATGGTCTGCATTTATTGCCTGAGTAACGCATGAGTCTGTAACTTTACCGCTATCTTTCATTACTTGAACAGCTTTAGCCGCGCCACTTTGCAATTGTTCAATCATTGCTTGTATATCTTGCGTGGAAGCTTGTGTGCGACTGGCTAAGGTACGAACCTCGTCGGCAACAACTGCAAATCCTCGACCTTGCTCTCCTGCTCGGGCTGCTTCAATAGCTGCATTCAGCGCTAATAAATTTGTTTGGTCTGAAATATTTCGAATAACTTCTAGAACACTATCAATGGCTGTCGTTTGGTTTTGTAAATCGGACACTGCATGTGTTGCGATATTGATTTCAGAAGCCAATTGATTGATTTCTGATGAAACCTTGCTAACTACCTGCTTACCAGCTTGAGTAGCCTCATTTGCTTTTTGAGCCGCATCAGCAGCTTCTGTTGCATTTTGTGCAACATCTTGAACTGTCGCGCTCATTTCATTCATTGCTGTAGCAACCTGCTCGGTTTCTTGCTGCTGTTTTACTGCATCAGCTTGAGTTTCGAGTGTGATGCCAGATAAACGCTCGGCAGAGTGATTCAGTTGCTGTGTGGCGGACATAACTTGATTAATTGTATTATGTACCTTTGTCGCAAATTGATTGAATGCTTTGGATAATGCGGTAATTTCATCATTTCCGCTTACTGATAAACGGAGCGTTAAATCACCATCGCCATCGGCAATGTTGTTCATTGTATGGGTTGTCATATTTATTGGGGTGGTGATACTTCTGCTAATAACCCAAGCAATAGCGATACCTAATAACAAGGCGATGACACCAACACTAATCATAGTAAAGGTCACATCATTGATAGCATTTACATTGTGTGTGCGATCCAAAGCTATTTCTAGGACACCTATTGGCTGTCCAGAGAAATCTTTTACTTGATGTAAATAAACTGCATAGGAAGTGTCGTGTAATGTAGATTGGCTGTTAAGTATTGACCCACTGAATGCTTGTGCTAGACGAGTATTATCAGAAAAACTATGAGGTTTAGTCGTCGCTCCAAATGCTTCAAATTGTCCATTTTTTTGAGTGTAAAGCGCAATATCGACCTTATAATCATTTTTAAATTGGTCAAAAAATGCCTGGCCAAAAGACATACCAAACTCTACAGAACCAATATGTGTATCCTGATAATTGACAGGCATAATTCCACGAATTCCGATGCCTGCAACACCTTTCTCTAATCCTCTTACTGGTTTTTGGTCTCTATTGGTAACGATAACGGTTTGTCTAAATGATGATAAATCGTCTCCAAACTTCTCAGGTTTATGTACTCTTAAGAATGAGGTAGCTGGTGGCAAGTGAAACTGGAATTGACGAACGGCATAATCTTCTTTCAAGGTTTCAAATAATGGTAATGTTTTTAATGCTAACGTCTCTCGGTCGCCTTCGGCAAACAACTTTTGTAAGTCAGAATTACGCGCAACGACAGTTGCCAACGCTTGGGCTAATTTCCCCGTTGACTCAATTTCAGCGGTAGCAGTTTCATAGAGTTTGTGTAACTCGCGTTGCTCAGCACTATCAATATTGGTTGTGAATTCTGATAATACGAAGGGGATAACAGTACCCATGACCAAGACTAATATGACTGTAATACCTAAGATTATACGATTGCCGATATTGAGGTTAAATGAATTGACCATATGCTGTGCCTTTTAGCTATTTTAAATATAAATATGTATTAATTAATGATTTATACAATGCAATACTATCTAAAAATGGCACAAAAACCGTGTTGAATGACTCAGATGTAATGGTTGGTTAATAAACGAGCTAAATATATTAATGATTTATGAATTTCCTCACAGTAATTGTATTTTAGTGCGCCAAATAGACAAATCTTAAAAGTTAATCAGACCTTTGATGTTTAAGAACCGATTTTCAAAGTACTCATTCCACTCACTCGCATGCTTGATTTTGCCAAAGCATTGAACATGAAAGTGAAGGGCAATGCTTAAACACTGAGACTTGCGTAAAGAGTTAAACGAAAGCCGACGTTATGTCGGCTTTTTAGTGAATTCGTTTATCATCGGCTCTGAATTATCCTGACACAGGGGGATAGTGTTAACTGTATTGATCTCTTTTCAAGAATCGCTATTTGTTTCGCTGTTTTCTTACATATTCTGAAGTTCGGCCATTTTGAAATAAATTATATTCATATAAAGGCAATCCATCGATGCCAAAAATTTGGATCACTATTTTTCGTTTATCGCCAAAGGTCGGTTGATTACTGACCCAATATCCCTCTCTAAATTCGGTATAAACTGTTTTTGTTAAACCTGAATGGCTCACAGAACTACATTCACCAATGACAAACTGACATTGGTAGTTATAAGGTATTTTGTATCCGTTTTGTAATGTTTGCTCTGTGG
>NZ_JACJFI010000112.1 GCF_014164505.1 Shewanella sp. SG41-4
AAAACCATGCTTCCAGGTACATTAAATATGATCACAAATAACGAAGCTAGCATGGAACTCACAACACCCAGTTTCTTCCGTTTAATGAAAATGATAACAAGTGCAAAAGCAACCAACAATATACAAGCAGCCACTAAAAAAATGGATGCTGAAAGCCCGAGATACCAGATGATACTTCCTTGCTCAGTGGCCGGAGAAAATATTACTGCAACCAATAAAACCCAGAAGACAATAATTAGCCATTTCCATATAGGGGCAATTAATAGGTTTTTATTATAATTTGATTGATAAAACATTGCCTAAACTCTACTGATGCTTAACAGCGTATTAGCTAGAATTTCGATAAACATCTTGAGAAGTCAACCAAAACCCAGCATCTATACCACTTTAATTATTAATAATTTTAGTAACTTATCAGCTTAAATCTCGCGAATCAATCACTCTTTAGTCTGGATGAAGCGAGAATGTAGATAACCGAAAATGATATGGCTCGTTATGTAAATGATTTTTAACAAAAGCACATTAATTCAATAGGCTAGAGTCATTATCAATCTAAAGCCGAGAGTATTTAACTAGGTTGCTAAACTCATTCAGCCACTCAGATCGACTAGATCTATTTGAGTGTTCAAAAAGTTGGTATATAGAAAGATCGAACAAACTCCCAAAATGAATGCCTAACAAATCAGTATTTAAACATCACTTTCATAGACTTAACAAAACTAAAACGGGGTATTAACGCGAATAGAGTTTACATAGTCCATAAAACAACAACACAACCCTCTAAATTTCTCATATGTATTGAAGCACTGCGCTTCTCTACCCCTGCAGTACACCGAGCCAGAAGAACCCATAAAATACTTGTTAATTTTTATAGCCGTAGGTCATTTGTCATTCATAATTATTAACGTTGATAATGAATTATGCTGGTTCCAGATTTGAGGTTGAAGTTCGCTGTGCTTATCCATTATCTCTTTCCAAAGGTCATAATTTTTGTCGTCACCCTCATCCAAAATAACTGGCTCATAAGATGATGATTTATCTAATTGATATTCGAGCCAGAAATTTAAGAATGAAGCAGAGTCAGGTATAGATTTATTAATAATCTCAATGAGAAATAGGCCTCTTAGCCACAAGCCTCGGTCTACATTGATAAAATGTGACACTTCAGCAAACATTACAACGTTACATATTTCGCCACCCTTTGAGCCTTTTAACATCGAATAAGATAAGTTTGAAAAAGCTATTTCTCGCTCCATCATGATTTCAGATAATGAGTTAACATAGCCGGTTAAAATCGGTACTCTCCATACTTTATAAGCACGATAAGCAATTCCCAAAGTGGCAATAGTAACAACTAAAGAAATGAACCCAAGCCACAAAGAAGTATCAAACTCGACTCCTTGACCAAGAATGACTCCTATAAAAAGTAAACAACATGATACAAAAAAATAAAATTTTCGATTAAATTCAATCCATTTATATTAATTATACTGACTTTATCACATCAATTAATTAAAGAAATCTCTGCCCTTCTCAACCAATACACATAAGACTTATTGCTATCGAATCCCATCAATGCCCACTGCGCTTTGCAGATGTAGTGCGATCTAATGGCCCGTATGCATTGCGGTTAACCGCTCAATCATCTGGTCGAACTGTCTTACTTCTAGTGGGGGCGTTACCTCGACTACTGCCGAACTACCTTAAACAATCACCTAGCCTAACTTGTAGCACTGGCTTCGGCCTGCGAACCCTTGGCCAAATTCTTGATGAGCCCAATAATTACCCCAACGTGTTAACCCATGAAGCAACGCATTCATGTTCAGCGTCACTTGTTGATGCTGCAGTTGCTGCTGCTGCACATTAATCTTCGTCATGATTCTTCGTCATTAATCTTCATCATTATTCTTGACCACTACTCTTCATCATTATTCTTGACCACAAATAACCGCCCTTATTTCATCAATCCCTAACTTAAACACCTGGGCGTATATTGCCGAAACATCATCAAACGGCACTCTAACATCACCCTGTTCCCAACGATGATTAATTTCAAGCTCAAAATCTGGGTCACTTTTATGGTAACTATTTGGGGGTTAGACTATGACAACCCTGTGATTACGAGCTTCAGAGCTAGCTTTCATGGCTCTGCCATGGGGGCGGAAATTGGAATCCTCTCATAACACAGGAGGATACCGACCAAATCTAAAATAAAAAAGCCTGCATGCATAAAATGCTTACAGGCTTTTTTGTTTTTAAAAACAAATGTTAATTTGATTAATCCGGTCAAACACCAAACTCGACTTTCTTTTCAATCTCAACATCCATCGGCGTTATATTTAGCTCCCTTTGTGCATAATAACGCTACAACGTTTGCATGCCCTTGCTGCTTGGCGCGCATTAAAACGGTTCGGCCTTTATTATCGCGTAAATTGACATCTGCACCTTGGGCTAATAACAACTGCATGATGCCGATGTGTTGCTTGTCGGCAGCGTAGAACAATGGCGTAAAATGCTTATTATCATATCGATTGACCTCAGCACCATGGGAGAGGAGTGTTTGCACTATCTTGGGCTGAGCTTGCTCTGCCGCGGCCATTAATGGTGAGAAATTATCACTGTTTGTGCCATTAACATCAGCTTTGTTATCTAATAAAAGCCTAATAGATTCAATATCGTTATGCTCAATGGCCAATAATAGTGGCGTCATCTTACTTTCAGCACTTTGTACCTCAGTTTCAGCGCCATGTGAAAGCAATAAACTGACCATTGCCACATTGCTAGTGGCAACCGCATATAACAAAGGAGAAGTACCGCCATTATCTTTGATATTAATATCCGCGCCATAGTTGAGTAGTAACGAGACTATATTTAGGTGCGATCGATTTGCCGCCCAGTTAAGTGCTGTATGGCCTGTTCTATCTTTTAAATCCACGCTAGCACCTTGTTTAAGCAGTGTATTAACCACGTTTTCATGGCCACTCAATGCCGCTAGCATTAATGCTGTTCGCCCTATTCTGTCTTTTGCTCTGGCATCTGGGCTTGCTCCTTGCTTGAGCAATGCTTTTACCGCTGGCTCGTCGCCAAATGCGGCTGCATGAAGTATTCCTTTGCGCTGCTGGTTAATAATCGCACGTGTGTTGACCTTATTTGCTGATGCATCAACCGATGGTGCATTACTCTGTGCATCGCTATTTTGTTCGGTTGGTTTAGCCTGTACTGGAGACGTATCATCTGGAGAAATATCTGCTGGAGTAGTCTCTATTGATTCAGCCGGAAAGCGTGGCGGATTTTGATATTGTTGATGTTGTGGGTAAGCCGAGTCTCCCTCGCCGCGGTAGCCAGGAAAACCTACATCTGCACCACTTTTGCGCTGGTTATCTATTATTGATGGCTCTTTTGATTGACTCTCTGGATTGTTGATTATGGGTTGAGCATCAGATACAACCTCCTTCCCACCACGGTAATTGGGATCACCTTTGCCAAGCTTGGGCATATTTTTTTGGTAATCGTGACCCATTGCCGGTTTTTTCGCACTTTGTTTAGGCGCTGGCGGGGTTACTGCAGGGTTTGCTATAACTGGCGTTACTGGCGCGGTCGAGGTTGCTACTGGAGTTGTTATTGATGGCGTGATAGCTGGCGTGACTCGCTCCGGCGTGGTTGCAGTAGCCGGTGGAATGGTAGTCGCGGGTTGAGTTGGATCGCTGTTTTCTTCAGCGAATACTGCTGTTATCGCCGATGATAAAATAATAGCAGTGACAAAGATGACTCGTATGATGCGCATTTGCTATTCCTATCTTCTAAGTCCGTAAAGACCGTTAATAACAATATCAATTAGGTTAAGTTAAAAGGAGAGAAACAAAAGTTCTCCCCCTTTGATTCACCTGCTAATCCATAATTATCATCTACGGATTTTTGTTGTTGCGGTGGCAGTATCGTTATCGCTATTAAGATCGCCTTCTGCAGTCACCGTCGCAGTCCAGCTAACAGCGGACGTTCTGATGATGTTGGCAGTCCAACTCGCATTTAATGAAACTGTATCTCCTTCAGCCAAGTCGCTGAAAGGCATTGGTGGCAGATCAATAATCACACCTTGGTTAGTGACTCCAGTGATGGTTACCTCACCACTGACACTACTAGGCTTAAGATTGCTCACATCGACAACCATTGCAACAGTTTGATTAAAGGACACTGCAGCTGATGCTGCAAAAGCAGTCAGTGCGACATCGACATCAGTATTCACTACAGGAACTTCACCTTCATATTCGATAATGAGCTGCGCGTTATATAAGGCTGTTGATTTACTATCACCCTTAATGTAAACCGCAAGGTCAAAATCTGACGTCATCGGTAAACCATTACTAGTAACCGGTGCTTCTCCCTCCTCAGTGACAATAGTGACATACTCATTTGCAGTCACATCTACCCAACCTTTACTGCTTGACAGCGGAGAGGTCTCACCCTCTGCCCAGTCAAGTAAGTTGATCACTGTGGTCGTTGGCGTACCTACCTCATACTTAATATTTTCTTTGGCAAAAGGCGGCGCGCTACATTCAATTAACGGGATCTCCAGCCCAGGCAAGTCTTGACCAAACTTATTAGGTTTAAGTCTCCAACGGGGGCCTGAAACAAGCTCACCGAGTGACGCATTGGGCAATGCACTACCGACGAAATCCTGAATTGCAGGATCCGGATTGGCATCATAAGACCATTCAAATGGGTCGCGATTAATGGTGGTATAGTAAGCATTAGAATAGCCACCAACGAGATCCGATGAGAAAGCATAAGGATGCTCTGCTCGGTCTTCACCTGGTGTAGCCAAAGGATCCAATGCTTGAGGCGTATTCTTTAATATTGTACCTGCACCGATAAAGGATGGATCGAAAGCGCCATCTTCAGTATCGATTAGGTCGCTGTCGCCTTCATAACAAGGGACAGTACTTTTCCATACGGCTGTATCACCATCACCTTCTATTCTATAAGAAGGCTTACGCCCTGTTGCAGCTTCGTTTTCCAAATCTTCTGGACGAAGTTGGTCATTAGGATTGTTGGTGATCCAATGATTAACCACAAGCTCTGCTCGAGTTACGACAAAGTTTTCGGTTGATGTTTTCCATTCTTCAGGGAGTGCCAACTGAGCGTACATGCGGATATCGTTCGGCCGTTTATGTATTCCCCCCCAACCATAGAGTGGCTTACCATCATCTTTAAGCTGTACTGAATAATCACTGCTTAAAGCGATGTTATCGAGCATGTTGGTTTTGTCGTTAGGAAACATTTGGCACCCTGCTGGATTACCCTCTGTTTCACATGGTACAGCTGTAGTTAAACGATGATCTGGCTGTCCACCGACTAAAATTTGGACATTATCATCTAGTGGCGCACCAGCACAGTCAAAAGACAAACTACCGTCTGGGGTTGATATAGTTGCTTGTGTACCATCTGGGCTGGCAAAAAAGTATGGGATGGTCTCATAACAACTAAGCGCATGTTCCATAACGGTATAATGTTCTGTTTCACATTTTACCGAGGTGCCGCCGAGCCCTTGACACCATGTTCCCAAAGGTGGTTTTACCTTGTATTTTTCGGTGGCAGCATTGGCAACTTGAATACCAACCACCTCTCCGCCGTCTTCAATATTACCAACGAATCCTTCTAGGTAATCGCCATTACGCGCCTTAGGTTGCGCGCCAAGAAAATCAACCACGTAAAAACCAAACTCACTATCAACCGGATATAACATCACCCCTGACTTGTCGAGGATTGCTGGATTGTCAGCAGGACAAGGCACTTCTCCACCGATGTCACATATTATCGATTTATCTTCTGCGAAGGTCACACCATTTAGCCCACCCAGAACATCATTAACTGAAAAAACGTGCACTGGCGATTCATAAGCCACTGCACTACCTATTGAGGCCAGCAATGCTAAAGATATAGCAAGGGCAATCGGCCTTTTATTAAAGTATTTAACAAATAACATAACAACCTCCTGTAATTATTGTTGGGGTTAAACTAGTTAGGCATAATGACCTCCTGGTTTTATATTTTTCGCAACCACGTTAGCTATTTAAAAATAACTGCGCGCACTACAAATTTAATTAGCCAATGTCATCATCCGATGACAAATTACGACGAAGTAAGTATTAAGTAGTACGTAATTTTTCGGCCACACAATGTTATATCTCACTATTAGTGCACTCCAGATATTTACTTGTACTCTCGATTTAAATCATAGAAAAACTATTAATTAATTCAAGAGGCAAAATTCCATAAAAGTAGTGTGTAAAGCATTTTTTTCTAGGGAAATTCTTTAACATCAACATATTAAAATAATACGGGGTCAGATCAATAAAAAGTCATATTTTTAGCTATTACGTTCAATACGTTAACTACGTAACCCTTTCGAATGACGACTGAAATAAAAATGAATAAACCAGCCAAAACCGACTATTTTTGCTAGTAACATAGAAATACATTAGGCGATGAGGCTCAGGGGCTAAAATAAGGTTTCTGGTACTACTAAAAGGTTATATTGAAGATAAAACAGGGGATTTATAATGAATAAGTCATACTAAGTAATTATATTTATTTATAACCAATAATAACTATTACCTATAAAGAGGTACGATTTTTAACAGTGGAATTTAATAAGAAAATCGACATAAAATTATAATATGCAAATACCAAAATCAAGTACTGAAATCATCATCCCTTACTATTATAAACAATAAGAAATAGTGAAAAAAGCCACCGTAAATAGTTAACTTAATTAAAATTTATGAGAGTGACTCCCTATATAAAAGAAAATACAATCAATACTTATCACCAAAGTTACCCAGTAAAATCAAACCAAGCAGCAAACGGTTAACCATGGCTGCGCGGACAAGAATCTATGTTTTCCACAGCGAGAATGCCCTCCTGATTAAATCAAACCTCTGCATTAAGCCTTCACCGATGGTATTGTGCATTCAAATTATCTAGCATTCAATCTAGCCATAATGAACTTCAAACGATAGATTTGACACTTCAAAAAAGACTATTACAATGAATATTCAAAGGGTTATGTGTTAGTGACAAAATGAAGCCGAGATTATTTTGCGACCTGTGTTAACTGACTGAGAGATAATAAACAACATCATGGAATTACCTGTACTTTATTCATTGAGAAATTGCCCTTACGCAATGCGCGCTCGGCTGGCCATTTACGCATCTAAGCAGCAAGTAAACTTGCGCGACTTAGTGTTAAGTAACAAACCTGCAGAAATGCTTGCGGTGTCGCCCAAAGGTACAGTGCCCGTTTTAGTCACCACAGATAATGAGGTCATCGATGAAAGTTTGTCCATCATGCTATGGGCTTTTTCACAAATAGACCCTGACGATTATCTAAATAAAGCAACGCCTAACGCATTAACTGAAATGTTGGCTGTTATTGCGATATTTGATAATGAGTTCAAGGGACATTTAGAGAAATATCGCTGCTCTAAACGCTACCATGAACCGTCGCTTATGGAAGATAGACAACAATGTGAACGTTATCTTGCGGATCTAGAATTAAGGCTTTGCCAGCACTCATATTTAATGTCTGACCAACCAAGTTTGACAGATTTAGCATTAATGCCGTTTATTCGTCAGTTTGCCCGGGTAGAGCGACAATGGTATTTACAATCCCCCTACCCCAAATTGCGACAATGGCTCAATCATTATTTACAGAGCCGAATGTTCAGCAAGGTGATGGTACAAAATCCAATGTGGTTAGACTCACAACAGGAGGTTGTTTTTGGGGCTAATGTATAAGGCTGGCTTGATAAGCCAGTCATAAAAACTCGTGGCGAGACAACATAAAAATGTACGCTTCAAAATGCGGTCTCGGAATGTTCTAAGATAAGAATGATCTAAGGTAAAAATCGATAGCCTATCAATCTTGTGCATCGCAGAGTAAGTTGGCGTAACGTTCCATCGGAATACTCATTTGCGCTTGTAACGCTTTGCCTTTCGCCAGTAGGTCTTGTCTTTTTATCGCAGGAATATCGTTTTTGAATGCTAGCACGATGGTATTGCCGCTTTCGACGTCAAAACTGAGTAGTCGACTTTCAAATTCGAGCGCGAGTAATTCATCTAACTCTTGGCGTAATTCAGCTGACGTATGCCAGATATTGAGCACCAAAACCCCTTGTTGATTGAGTGCATTTTTACAATCGTGTAAGTAGGATGATTGTACTTGTTTCGGCTCCATACCTTGTGAATTGTATAAATCTGAAAAGATAATATCGCTTTTTATGTCGGTATTTTTTATGTAATTCACCGCATCGTCTATATGAATAACAAGACGTTCAGTATCAGGTAAGTAAAAATATTCTTTTGCAGCCTTCGCGACTGCTTCACGGTATTCAACCGCGTGCACCTTCAAATCGACGAAACTATTGAGCAATATTTTAGCCATTGAACCAGCACCCAGCCCCATGATGGTGGCCGTTTTTACTGCGGGAATAAAGAGTAAACCGGCCATCATAGCTTGGGTATAACCTAGATGTAATCCATTAATATCATTGAGTTTAATGCAACTTTGATAAATTTCTCCATCAAAGCTTAGAATGCGACTGTTTCTTGTTTGATAAACATAAATGGGGCCGTGCTCATCTTCTGTAGATGAAATGCAGGTTCCTTTAATATCCATGGTATTTTTGATACCTCTTAAATAAGGGTATGTAGCGGGTAAGGCAGTATAACGGAAAATAAGCTCAGGTCTTTGTTATTGATTTTTATAACTTAATAAATGAAAATATTTATTAAGTAGCCAGTTTTATTTGCTACCGTTGCCACGCAACAAAGTATGACATTTCACGCTACAGAGCATGAGTATTAGATCAAAAATCTCCGATTTACAAAAATGAACCTTGCACCGTTAATTTAACGTTAGCCGCTTTTTATCCATCATCAAGCTTATGCGAAACATCTTATCTATCGTTAATGTCTAACCTAGTACTCTCTAACCTTGCAGTGTTTAACCTTGTTGTACCTTACCGCTGAGTCAATCTACCCACTCAACTCATGCGCGACTCTTTATCAAACTTGCTGAGACTGTTTTACGCGTTTGAATTAAAGTATATCCGCCACTTAATACCACCAACAGGCTTCCAAGAAGGGTCGCTAAATCTGGTGACTCTCCAAATATAAATATCCCCAAACCTAAGGCAAATAATAAACGCGTATAACGAAAAGGAGAAATAACTGATACATCGCCAGCGCGCATTGCAATTGTGAGGGCATTGTACGCCATCACCCCAAACACAATTGCACCGATAATTTGAACTGCGGCGGTAGAACTAAGTTGTAATGGCTCGTGTTGGTATAACTGTATTGCAATGCCTGCCGGAATTAACACAAAAAAACCATACACTCCAAGCTGCATATTAGACAGCACCGGAGGAGCCGCACGAGTTGCTAAATCGCGGCCAGCAAAACCTAAGGTTGCCACTACCGCAAATAAAGAGGTTGCTTCAAAGCCATCAAGGCCGGGGCGAATGATCATCAACACACCACAAAAACCAACCAATACGGCAATCCAGCGTTTAAATCCAACTTGTTCACCAAACAATAAGGCTGCACCTATCATTGCGATCAATGGTGTGGCTTGCAAAATGGCCGAGGCACTCGATAACGGCGTTAACGTGATGGCTAATGCAAAGCAGAATCGACCCACTACTTCGCACACCGCACGTATAAGTATTGGCGTAGATATAAGCGCTGGATGTAAAATTGTTTGACCT
Source organism: Shewanella sp. SG41-4 (assembly GCF_014164505.1). Lineage (GTDB taxonomy): Bacteria > Pseudomonadota > Gammaproteobacteria > Enterobacterales > Shewanellaceae > Shewanella. The sequence continues at coordinate 9,771 of NZ_JACJFI010000112.1, forward strand.
TTACGCCAAGTCAGCAGCATAAAAACCAACATTCCCCCCAATCCAAATAACGTTAAAATCAGACCAATAGAAGTAGTTTCGGCTGCCGACTTTATCAACATGTCTTCAATAGAAAATGCCGCCATCGCGGCAACCATAAAAAGACTACCTTTAGTATTATTCAAAATAACTCCAACAATGGGTCGATTGTATCCAGCTGAAAAAGCGGAAAAGCTGACGTACTCAGCCGATAAAAATATAAGCTGGCAATGGTATCACTCACCATATGCTATCGAGAAAACATCATTTGTTTACAACTGTGTTTAACTGAAATTTAAACCAGAACTCAAACTAGAAGCGTTGGCCTAAAATAAGGCCGTTTTAATTACACCAATGCTTATGACTCAGCGGTTTAATGCGTTACTGGTCAGTGTAGTCTCTATGTCATTTTCAAATAGTTGCCCCAATATTAAAGCCCAATGCGATGACTCAACACTGGGCTTTAATACTTTAACGCAAAATATCAGTTTATCGCGTCATGTAACTCTTGATACATCAACTCACGCATCTTAAATTTTTGAATTTTTCCCGTTACTGTCATTGGGTATTGGTCAACAAACTTGATGTAGCGCGGCACTTTAAAATAGGCAAATTTTTCGGTTAAAAAGTGGCGAATATCGTCTTCGGTGATATCGGCATTAGCGCGGACTTTAATCCATGCGCATACCTCCTCTCCGTATTTGTCACTTTGTACTCCAAACACGGCGGCATCCTGCACGTCTTTGTGGCTGTAAAGTTTTTCTTCAATTTCACGCGGATATATATTCTCACCGCCGCGGATAATCATGTCTTTTATACGGCCAACAATTTGCACATAGCCTAATTCATCCATTTGGCCAATATCGCCCGAATGTAACCAGCCTGCGCTGTCGATGGTTGCAGCTGTTTTGACTGCATCATTCCAATAACTTTGCATGATGCAGTAACCTCGGCTGCACACTTCTCCGGGCAGACCAATAGCAACCACGTCGCCAAACTCATTGATGATTTTCACTTCAGTATGCGGCAATGCTCGACCCACGGTGAGCACTTGTTTTTCGATTGGGGAGTCAATTTCAGTGATGTGATTTAACGGGCTACACTCGGTTTGTCCGTAACCAATTAGTACTTCTTTCATGTACATTAACTCTTGTACTCGGCGCATAACTTCTTCGGGGCATGTGGCGCCCGCCATAATGCCTGTGCGCAATGAGCTAAGATCAAACTGGTTAAATTGTGGATGTTCTAACTCGGCAATAAACATAGTCGGTACGCCATGTAACGCTGTGCAGCGTTCATTTTCTATTACTTGTAACGTGGTGAGTGGGTCAAAAGACTCCCCAGGATATACCGCCGCCGATGCATGAATAATACTCGATAAACTGCCTAATACCATACCAAAACAATGGTACAAAGGGACTGGAATGCATAACTTGTCGGCTTGAGTGAAGCCCATAGCATCTGCGACTAAATAAGCGTTATTTAAAATATTATGATGCGATAACGTCGCGCCTTTGGGGCTGCCTGTGGTACCTGATGTAAATTGAATATTAATCGAATCATGAGTATCGAGAGAGTCAGCAATGGTGGCCAACACATGTTGAGCTTCGTCGTTAACCTCCAGCAGCAAATCATTAAAATTGAGCATACCGGGAGTACGGTCGGTGCCCATTCGAATAACAAACTCAAGCTGAGGCAGTGCGAGTGTGGTGAGTTTACCTGCTGTGCTGGTGCTTAACTCTGGCAGCAACTCATTTAACATTTGTAAGTAATCACTAGACTTAAATTTATCTGCGCAAATGACTGCTCGGCATCCCACATTACTCAAGGAGTATTCTAGCTCTTCAGGGCGATAAGCCGGATTAATACACACCATAATGGCGCCAATTTTAGCCGTAGCAAATTGGGTTAAACACCACTCAATATTGTTAGGAGACCAAATTCCGACTCGATCCCCAGGTTGAATACCTAGCGCTAATAAACCAGTGGCAAGCGCATCAACTTTTGCTTGATATTCTCGGTAATTCCAACGGATTTGTTGATGATGAACGACTACCGCAAGATTGTCTGGGTAAGCATTGGCAATATCATCAAAATATTGACCAATGGTTTTATCGGTAAGCGTCGTTGAGGTGACACCATGATATTCACTTTGGGTAAGCGGTAGTTGTGCTTGATGTTGTTTGACCATTAAAGCCTCCTTGCATGTGATTAGTCATGCTCAAGCTAACCAATTATCGGCCTGACTCACAAGTAAAAAAGCACTGCATTAGACTAAAGATGCATGGTGAATAATGTTTACAACAAAGGCTAACATTAACAGTAAAGCATTCATTTTTATCAGTAACGGTTTGATGATGATGTCTAAACAACCTTATTAAAACGACTTTGCTAACATCCCCTAAAAAACAATAAACAAAAGTGAACGACGAACTGGAGTGATAACCGGAGCGATAATTGAAACGATAGACGAAATCGAAAAATTAATCATAGCCCAAACTAAAATACCTAAACACCTAAACA
>NZ_JACJFI010000113.1 GCF_014164505.1 Shewanella sp. SG41-4
ACGAATGGCTGAGCCAATATCTTTGGAATAGTATTGCCGAGGTACAGGAACATGCGACACAATGGCTATGGTTTTATAACAATGAAAGACCCAATACAGCAATTGGTGGTGTCCCACCAAAGCAAAAACTGGCACTAGTGGCCTAAGTCTCTACTTTTGATCTCAGCTAAAAATGGGGAGATTACCCACCGACTTCAGAAATAACATTCACACTTGCACCTGAATCAAGAATTTTTTGTACTAGAGCAACTTCATTTCGCATTGCGGCAGCGATAAGCGGTGTAGTTTTTCTTTGTAACGAGCCTTCGAAACCAATTTTTATCTTCTTTTTACTTAATTCATTAACTAGATTTGAATCCAAAGACTCTAAAAGAAGTCCTACTTTTGGATCGTATTTAGGATAAGAAACTGAAGGGTATGCAAGGTTTTCTGGAAACATCCTTACAAAATCTACTCTGTAGCTTTCAATTTCATTGCTATTCAGTACTTCTAGTTTCTGCTTACCTTCTGCTTTAACTTTCGCGGGCAATTGATCGAGACCGATTAAAATTGATGCTGATTTTAATCGATTAATAAAAACACGATCTGGACGAACTTGATACGCGGCAACTAACAAGGCTTCACTAATCACTAACTGAATCTGAGCCTTTGAGTGATCTCGATAAAGCGATTGTTCGAAAGCTTTTGTATACTCTTCATTCGCAGCGTCTAAATCACCACATAATACTAAGTGTCTTGCCCTAAACTGATGATAGATATAACTAACGCCATAATCCGGAGCTATCTTATCAATCTCATACTTTAAATTTCTTAATAAAAAATCTACTCTTTCACGATCTGAATCTGTTTTCTTCATACCGCCCTTTTCTTTAAACTCAGCAAATATGGCGTTTATGTGACTTTTAATTTCAAGGTGATTATTGGCATTTTTAGATTGAAAAGACTTAAAAGTATGGCTATGTCTCTGAATTACCAGTCCCATTTTTTTATTAGAATGAAAGCTCATGATAAACCTAGACGCAATAATACCCCACTTGAGATTATTCCATTGCTTGCTTCCTAGAATCGACGGGGATGCAAACTGCTCTATATTTTCGACATACTTCAAAGATGGACGTTCTTTTTCTGAAGCCCATAAACGGACGCGATCTTTGGCTTCTTTATGATCTAGTAACAAAATAAATGCTTCGGCGTGGTCTTTACTGAGTAATGTTAAATTAACGCCGTCTGGTACACATAATTTTTGATTATAATAGTCTTCCATAACAAAACGGCTTATCAATAAATCCTCAAAATAACCCGTTGTTTGAAAGAGTGTATTCGCATCCTCAACCGATACACCATCAAGAGGATGATCTTCAATCCATATAAAATAACATTTGATGACATCATCTAAAAACAACTCTACTCGCGCAGCTATTTCAGCACCGAAAATAGTAGTAAGTGGTGTTAGAATCGTTAGATTTTTGAGTTCTTCAAGCTCACTAACATGAATATCGATCGTCTTATTACAGCTATCATCAAGTTTTTTTGCCTCTCTAGCAGAAAGATAACACTTAGTATCAAAGGCACTAGCAATTTCTCTTAGAAGAGCTTGAATGGTAGGGTAAGGTGTTGTTCTTTTGGTATTAAGCATTTTCAACTGAAATAATCCTCTGTAGATTCTTTTTAAAATTCATATACGCACGAAAGTCACTAGGCGTTGAAGGAACAGTAATTCGCTTACCCTTGGGAGAGATTAGTGAGTTGTGCTTTTTACCTGCCAAACAATACCATTTTCTAGACTTAATCAGTTGTCTAATAAGGGTATTTATTTCTTTATTATGACTAAACCGTCTCATTTAGTTTTCCCTATTAAGGGGTAAGAGCGCTTACCCCTTTGATCTTTGCACTATTATTTTTTACTGTTTTTTTCTGCTGCGCGTTGTGCCCTTGCAGTAAAGCTATCTTTAGCTACTTGACCACTATTATTTTTCGCTTCAGAACTTTGGATACGAGCTGATGCAGTTGGGGTCATTGGTGTTTTTTGGTTAGACATAGGAACTCCTATATTTGTCTGTTTCAGGAGTTTTAATATTAAGTAAAGTCATGCGGATAGTAAGCTGGGTAATTGGAGAGAAAATTTTTATAATGTACATCGTACTATTTCACTCATCATTCGAGCGATTTTTGGCAAACTATATGCCCTGACATACCTTCTTGTATCACCAACATCAAGGCAGCTAAGTCAGGTTGTGATGCAACTTGTATGTAAACTCACAATAACCGTATTTCTGTATCAACTTAGCGACAGTGGGTAAGTGCCCATTTAGCATCTCTGCGGCTTTAACTATCGGATTATCAATGTCGTTGGACCCACCAGCAATAAGTGCTTTTCTCATATCTTCAAATGAAAAAAATGTTAATCCTATTGAGAAATAAGGGCCTGCAAAGTCTTTTATCGCTTCTTCAGTACCTGACATGAGCATGTAAGTCATCCCTTCACCAGTCGCAAAATATTCACAAAAACCGATAATTTCCTGCTTCATAACGCCTCCATTCACCATAAAATGCCCACCGGTATTGATGAGCTTATCAATTACATCATTCGCTCAACTCACAAACTCAACAACCGTGTATCCCGCATCAGGGATCAACATCTTCATGACCTTCATTGATTGCGGTGACAGACAATACTGATACTGTCTAAGGTTAAAACTCGAAAACCTCAACTGAGTTCCATCAAGGGTAAAGCCTTTCACATACAATAAATCACGATCGCCACTGATGATGCTTGCAAATTGAGAGTCTTGGCCAAGTTTTGCCGCACCATAGCGGATTAATGCAACCACATCATCGACATCAATGGTGTGAATATCACGACTCAATTCATGCTTTACGGTGGGTATTAAATTTGCAACGTTTAACAGCATAGCCTTAATGATTGTCGCCATTACGTTATCAAAAGACACCGATGTGACATCTAGTGGAAAACGCCGCCACTGCGTGCCTGAACGCTTCACCCTAAACGATACACACAGAGACTCATGCGCAAAGCACTCATCTTGATAGACCCTATAATTATCAGACTTAAGATCCAACTTCACCCGTTTAACATCAACATCACTCACTCTCAAATGAACTGATAACTGGATAAACATGCCACGACTTGGTTCGACTAAAAATATTTCCCCCCAATGCGTAACTTCAATATCAAACTGCTGCACCTTTAATCGCTTAAACAATGCTTTAATGAAAATAATGACCCCTGCAAACAACTCATCAGAAACGTCGATGCCACCGATAGGTATTGAATGAAATGGCAGAACAACTCTGCGCTTTCGGCTTGTCCTTATCTTTTTCAACTTGCTTTCAATGTTCATCAGGTAATACCTTTAGTGCTATGCGCTCATCACGTTTTCCCACAACCCCTTTTTGAGTCACGTTAGTGCCATTAATAAACAACCATCCATTTGAATAACTTGCAGATGCCACCACTAATTGAATGGTTTTTCCTCTTGTCAGTACATTGGATGCCACCCAATCACCTACTTGCACCTGAAAGCACTGATAAAGCATCTTCAAGCTCAATGTTTCGATATCTCGCTCTAATTGATCATACTGATGGCTCAACTCACTCGCCTCCATTTTCAATCGATGCTGATGAGCCTCTAAATCGGTATTGACTACCGACGTCACTTCATCAAGCTCGCCCATAGCATCAACTAATCGCTCCAGTGCACAAGCTTGATCGAATCGGCGGTTGATCTCTGCCTCCTTAGACACAATCTCATCAATCAACCCTTTCACTCGAGGGTGATAGTGCACCACAGGATCAATGTTTTTGAATTCGCCTTGATTGAATAACAACTCAGCGATGGGGATAGCACAAGTCTGAAATTGTGGTGACTCATAAGGTAATAAATGACCGCTGAAATAAACCATCTTGTGAGTCACATGGATAAAGCTTGTCACCTGAGAGTAGTAACGATCACCTAACTCAAAAAACCACCGAGCATCTGGATACGCCTTACTCACCTGGTATAAATCCAAAGCCATCAACTGCTCCCGTAAATGCACCACCAGCGCCACAAGTTCATCATTCGCATTACAATGACAAAACAAAGGTTGAACACCTCGTTGATGATATAGTCCTTGGGTTTCAGCAGCATAAAGCGGTTTAGCCTTCAAACAATACACGCGTTTTTTATTCTCATGTCCCATTCAACACTCCTTAAAAACATGTAAAAATCCCCCTTACAGCCAATTTAACGCCAACCACCCACCGTCCATCACCAAGCCCAAAAGTCAGCATAATCGGTAACAAACTTTCACCCCATTAAGCCGTCAATGAACGCAACATCACCACTCAAAATACGCCTTAATGCCCTCAACGCTCGCCAACAGCGCATAAACAACAGCAAACACCCCGATTTAACATAACCACCCATTGGACGCACTCAGGCACATCCTCACTTCACACCCAGTTTCACCAACAGCGCTTTCGTTAATGGCAACTTATCAAGCCGTTTAATTAAGTGTCCCTTATCGCGCACTTTTGCTGCTAGCACCGTCAATGACATCGACGCGGCCCCATCAAGCTCAGTAATCGCCAGAACTAACCGTTCATCCTCAACTGCCCAATTCTTGCTTTGCTTCAATGGCTTCAACGCAGGAGGTAAAATAGCCTCAAGGCAATCACGGTCATGATGATATAAATGAAAAAATGCCCGACTGTGATGAGCTTTAAGCTCCTTCCTGCGCCAGTCAGGATGAGATTGACGCGCATCAAGTAGCTCAATCACTGACGCCTGATGTTTCCTCATTGCACATAATTGCTGGCGCCACAGCACCAGCCCAGGTGTATTAGAGATAAGCTGTTCCACATAACCCACACCCACCCCAACAGATCGGGCAATATCGTGTCGATGTCGCCCAAGGTAGGCCAGTAAAAGCACCCAATGACGTTGTCGATGCGAAAAGGCATTGGCATTCGTGGCATGCTTTATTCCTTCAAGCTCAGCTATACGGCGGATATAACAGCGACTACGCCCCGTCATCGTCTCAATCTGAGACATACTTAAATCTTCAGACAACAGAGATAAAATACGCTCACGATCATCATTAACTACTACTGGAGCATTAAAGGCGGGCATCAGCTGAAATGGGCTTTCTTGCCCTAAAAACCCTCGATGATCGTGATCAAACAACCAGAATCCTAAAATCAGATGCTTAAATGGATGATTTAGGGTTCGGGTTTTATCGCGAATTAACGGCCCCAAAAAGCGCTCGCCAAACTCAAATGAACTTTCAAGATCAAACACCATGTCTTGGTAATACTCTGAAATGGCACGCACCAACATGGCCATGCGGATCTGCCCAGAGCGCGTCATAAATCCCTTATGCATTAATTGGTGTCGATAGTGGGTATGCAACAATGCTAGATCACATGGCTCATTTTTAATGAGCGCCAATGTATCCCAACAAAACTGCGCAAAATCAGTACTCATCTGATGTTCAACCCGATAGACTTGGGGAGTCATGGCGGCATGATGAAACGTCAACCGCCGATCTAATCCAGCATCGCCACTGGCTAACACCACCAGCAGACAGTGATGAATAGGGCAAACCACGAGACCCGGAATTTGATGACGGATATCAAACATGGGTGTACCTGTGATCTGTCGGTGTTCAGACAAACACAGTGGGCACACCCGATGGCCAGCAGAGAAATTGAGCCTCGCATGGGGAATGTTGGCGGTAATGACCGGATTACCCGTGCCATGAAGCATCACAGACAACAGCTTTTGCTCTGCATCATGGCCGAAAAATTGAAATAGGGGGTATAACGTGTGTTGTATTAACCAGTGCTGTGCGGTGAGTCCACCGTGGCCGGCTAAATAGCCTATAGAGTGAGGTAAATAGGGATGCAGACGGATTTTGGGTTGTTGAAAAAGGGCTTGATAAGTGTTTTTTTCATGTCCCACACTACACGTTAAATGGTATCGCACAACCCAGCTGAATATTGATTCGTTAGCTAGAGGGGCGAGATAATTCATATCAGATGTTGGCACTCTGACAATTCATTGCGCAGCCAGAAAATAATCGTTAACCAAAAAAGAGGGTGTCTTATTTTTGCACTGCCGACCTGGCCGGATAACGTTGCCCAAAGTATGTTGGTTTTCAAACTCCTATCAGGTCGACTAGATGAAAATAACTCTGCCATATATTCTTGACCTAAGTCAGCAGTCATTTGCCTCGCTAGTTGATCGAACCGTTTACGCTCTTTCTGTTGCAATGGTAACTCGGACTCACAATTTAAATACCGACGAATCTGCGCCTTCACTCGATTAGGCCAAAGAGGGTCGGCTTTTATCGTTTGGTCGACTTGGTAGATAAAAGGCTGCCAAGCCACTTCCCAGGGCTGCAGCGTCATCGAAACAGCACTATCGAGCCAATGATGCGGTAGTGTAAAGTCCAACACCTTTAACTCATCATGAGAGTGCAAAATCTGATCATGAATAGGACATATTTTGGCACCACACAACTGGTGAGAACGATGCCAATAGGACACACCATATCTAGCCTTATCAGCCACAACACATTGCGGGCAGAACCGCCAACGTTTATCGAGATTTATGCCTGCGTGGGCCATATTGTTGGGCATAGTATACTGCGCCCCATAGAGAGGCGTACTCAATAACCAGAGAGAAGCAGGCGTATGCTCTAATTGAGTATGTAGGATTTGCTCAGGCGACAAATCTATTTTTCGAATAATACCTATCAGATCGGTATTTAATGGCAATTGCGAATGCATTTGATGGTAGGCGATAGCATTAATCTCAAAAAATCGCCTGGTATTTATATGCATTTGACCGCAGAGCATGCGCTCGCGCACAAACGCACTATAAACATGTTCATCGGGTAACAAATCAACGCGGATCATTCGTTATGCTCCAACGTTTGTGGTGAACGTTTTGACTCACGTTTACCGTCTAATTCCGCCTTAATCTTTGCTAACTTTTGTAAATCCGCTTCAGAGAATTCATTCGAAGCTATCAGGTTTTCAATATCATTCTTAACAGCATGAGCGGTATCAGACGTTAATTCAGATGATGACATAAAACTCTGTAGATGTTTGATTGCTAGTGTGTTATTTCCAGAGTCAAGATATTGCTGCACCGTCAACAAATCTGAGTGTCGTCCTTTTTTACCTTGATTAATATTACGCGTAACCATGCGCATGAGCGGGAAGCGTTTTTTAAACGTCTGCTTAATCAGCGAATCAGTTTGATGCTCAATAACAGTAGGAAATAGATTCGTCAGAATAGACTCAATCGCTCGTGACTTACCGTTTCCAGATATGCCGGTCATGAACATTGCATCAGCTGTGGTCGCAGTACCTATCATATCTAAAAGAGGACGCTTGATATTTTCAATATCAATATGGCTATCAGCAATATCATAGCTCCACGCAATGACTTCAACGCGTGTTGGATTTCTGTCGACATAGCCATGACACATCAGATCGTATAATTCATTATACAAATCGAGATGTTGCGGCGTCATAATCAGCAGTTGACGTAGATTTCTGAGGGATGCAATTCGATCATCATCAGGCATGTCGACATCATTAATCCCAGCCTGAATGATACGCGACATGACTGTTATAAATCGCTCAGGCTCTATGCGGTCAGGCAAAGCCAGAATGAGCGGATTCCCTTGATATGACGAGACATTTGAATGTCGATATTGGGCCGATGCTATTGAAATAGGTAAAGTTTTTTTCATTATTTATTTTCTTGTTTATAGAATGCTGAATGGGCCTTGTGCTCGAACTCACCATCTTCAACAACATCGCTATTTTGCGAGAACTCGAGAATACTTTGTGAATGCAGTGTTTGCAGATAGCGATTTACATCACTTTGACGATTGATTAACGCCTCCAGCTTGCGATTGTCTTTAATTTTGGCGAGACTGGGCATAGTGCCCGAGATTTTTTCTTTTTCGGCTTGGGTCAGTTTGTGTTCAATAAACAACTGAACCCCGAGCAAATATTGCAGTTCATCTTCAATGACAAGCTCGTTTTCGCCATGCTCCTGTGTTTTTTGCTGCTTCACTTGATCAAATGACAGACCAGCAAACCGGTTATCCTTATGATCTAACGTCGCTATTTTTAGTCCGTCTGATGTGCAAATAAAAATAATATCAACAAGTTCAATGTTGTAACGGCATGAAAGAATCAGGCTGCGCTGATTTGGCAACTTGCGCTCTTGAAGGCCGCTCTCTAAAGTCCACTCACAGTTATATCGCAAGCCTTTTTCTTTGAGATATAAGTGATCTCGATGAACTGTGATCTCGCCTTTGGTTAACAATTTCAGGTAAAGCTCATCGTCGGGTAAGCTGATTAAATAACCCGGGCGATTTTTCTCTGCCCACGCCCACAATTTTGCTGGAATAGCGGGGATCTGGTCTCTTACCATTGATCTCTCGAGAGGATAATTTGGAATTATGCGATTATTGTTATGATAAAACACATAAACGATGGCAATTTGATAAAGCTCGTGGACGGTGAGGCAAGCATTTTTCCGTGCCAATTGCCGCGCAATATCTTGTTGCGATTTTGTTTGGTTGCCCTTACTAACGCCCTTAAAATACTCTTGAAAAATACCAAAAAGCTGCTCGACATTAGGCTTATCATCACCACGACCCGAGCGAGAAAATTTAACAGTTACTGGCAAATCAGAGATCGGTCCTTCGGAAATTTTATTATGAAACTCCGCTTTATCAACAAAATAAGTTGTTGCAATGCCCGATTGAGGCCAAAAGCTTGCATCAAAATTGAGCCCCATTTCATCAAACCAAACCTGTTTATCGCGAGAACTATTAAAAATCGCCTGACGAACTGTATTGTAAGAAGGATTTTCTGTTGTAATGTACAAACCAGCGATTAATTTACTGAACACATCAATGATAAAATAGACGGTGGCTTTGCCAATTTTAGTGGAGCGAGTGGGGTCGAAAACTGACACAAGTTCTTCAGTAAAAGGGGTCTCATCGATTTCAAAAACTTGCCCAGGCGCAATAACATGCGCATATGCATCACCTTCTCTACCAGAGTTGTCTTTTTGATTCTCAATAGGATTTTGACGACTTTTATCTCTAGTTGGTAAATTGCCGTCGAACTCTTTACAGAGCCAATAATAAAACTGGTTGTAGGTAGGGCGTTGATCAGGAGCTTTCAGCTCTACTTTAAACCGACGTTGGGTTTTTTGGGCTGTTTGAAAATCATGCTTAACTCTTGATGAATAATAGTGTTTTCTAATCAGTTGCTTATAAACATATGTAATCGATGGTCCGTTGCGTTTTGCATATAGACGTTTAGCTGATTTAAAATTTTTATAATCATACTCATCCAGCACCTTGCCTCTCGCGATACCCGTGTTCGGACGCCCTGGTTTTACGCGTAATTCTCGTTTTTTAGGGACATGGATCGTATTTTTACCCATGGGTAAACATAGCCCTGCACGGCGCTGACCGAGCCTGAAATACGAATATAAACAGTCGTATACATATTGCTTGCTACGCCCGGTTTGCTCGATGACCTTTGCAATACAGTTTTGCCCATAATCGTTGCGCAGCACATTGTCGAGGTCTTGTAGTAGGGGCTCAATGACTTGATACCGCTCAAGCGCCTTGTTTCTCTTGTGCTCTGGTAAACTATCGAGATCCATTAAAGCCTCTTGAGGCCAATCCATTTCGAATAATATTAATGATTCATGATTGATTTTATTCAGTAATTCACTGTATTCCAGTTGAATAGGAAATTTAGCGACAGAGTCGAGATTGATAGCAAATGCAACATTTAGCGGGATATCAATATTGATCACCAGGTAATCCTCTTTGATTATTTTATCACCAACAAAACACTCTTGTTCGGCGTCTTCACTGGGACCAAAACCAAGGTTTATTTTCAATATTTGGTTGGTATCAGGACTATGAGTCAATTGCATGGATATATACCTAAATCTGACGCTGCTAATTCGAGTTTTAAACGCTGAGTCCAATTCATGCTTAAACGTTCGCACCACAAAGCATGGTAAAAAAATGAGACTGCCTGTGAAAAATTGATTCCACTAATACCGGAGGAAATATCGATAATGTCGCTGGTTCGACAATGTCGGTCATCAGATAAACAGCCAATAAAATTGCTCAACCATATTTCAAATAGGGAGTGCAAAAAGGGTTGTATCTGACGGTGACGAAAAAGGGCTTCAAGATTCTCGCTTTTAACCGTGCGCAGTTCTGTGCTCGTAACCATATGATAATCAATATGTTCGAGCTCACAATATGCTTGTTGAATCGATAATTTTTCCATCGTGCGCTCACGCAACGCATCGGATTCCTGTTTAACGGGGTGAGCCACACGTGAGCCATCAATTAATGTTGAAACAAAATCAATGGTTTGGACAATTGGTACCCCTTGGGAACCTATGTAAACAGGATGTTTTACACCCAATTGCTGCGCAATCGGAATGGAGAACTCGAGAGGAATAGCATATTGCTCATAAATCTCAACAACATAGCGCATTTGCACAAGCGATAGATACATCCAGAGTTCGTTTTGTGACAGAAGGTGCATGACACGATTGGGCGTTGAAAAATGGGCAATTTTAGTTTTGACACCAGAACTTCGGACATCTTCAACGCGCCAAAACGGTTCGTAAATTACCTCGTCTAGTTCAATACTGCGACGATGAGCATCGAACCACTTCAGCTGTCTCTCAAGTGTCATTTTACCTGTGCGTTTCATAACTACCTCACGCAAAAACAGGAAAAACTGGAGTTACGCAAGAATACACAACACTAAGATCACTACTAGACATAAAACCCTCACTAAAATTTGATTTGATCGGAATTTAGTCGTAAAAAAAACAACGGTCAACATGTTTTTTATTTGATATAAGTTGTTGTATTTATTTTTAAAAAAGAAATAAAGAGTATTTGTTTTTTAAAAAATAACTACTTTTTAACGTTTGAATTGAAATGATGGTGAAAGTCATTTATATCAAATAAATTTCTGACTATTTTCAGCATTTATCATGGGGATAGACCCATTCGGAATAGAATTGTGCATTGCTTAAAAAGCGCCTAAGAATAGAAAAATTTACAATGAAAAAAATGCTCAAAAAGGTGCGAAATCTCGAAATTCGCAATTTTATCACTCTGGAAAAAGTGCTTTTTAATCGCCTGAAGATTAACAAACATTAATCTAAATGTTCAAATTACAACCTAAACAGAAGTAAAACTAGAAGTGCTAAGTAAAGTTTTTGGGGGGGCTAAAACTACTTTCATAGTTGCAAAGGCAAGCAGATTCCCAGTAAAAAATCATTAAAGGTTGAATCTAGATCCGTTATATAAATCAAACTATGGTGTTATGAAGCTTAATAATTTAGATTGGATTTCTGATGCAGAAAGAGTCAAGTCTATAGTACAAAACCGCATATCATGGCCTTGTACTTTCACTCTTTCATTAAAATCGATCCCAATAGAAGGATGTAATAGAATCCCTTCTGAAAAAAAAGACACGGGATCGTCTTGCTGTTCTTGAGAGCGAAGGTATGAATATAATTGAAATATATACTCCCGCTTAAATCGCTCTTGTCCGTACTGATTCAGTTTCGTTATAGCAGTAAACTTGGTATCAATAATAATACGCTTACCTAAAGCTACATTATCTAGCTGAATATCGACTTCCATGGTTGGTAATAAATTGGAAATTAGTGATGTTTCTTCTTCAGTTTGCCAAATAATCTTTTTACTTGGTTTTACCTTCCAACCTTCTCTTAATTTTAAGTCATAGAAACCTGCAATGGCTTTCTCAAAAAGCTTTCTTACCCATGATTCTTGTTTTTCAGGTGAAGGATATAAACCATTTCCATAGGACTCATTTATCAAAGCGAGATTAAATGCTAACTCGGCAGTAACTAAGGCTTTGCGATCATTGGTTTCATGGCGACTGAACCGATCATTTTTAGGTTGATAATTCACAGAGGCTAATGAGGAAACACCAAGTTGAATCATTATTTGATTCAACTTATGACAACGAAGTTTTAATGACTTTTTAGATACTAAACGCGAGATTTTAGTTACTGCCGAGTTAGCATTTAATCTCGCTTTGATAAATGAGTCCTATGGAAATGGTTTATATCCTTCACCTGAAAAACAAGAATCATGGGTAAGAAAGCTTTTTGAGAAAGCCATTGCA
>NZ_JACJFI010000114.1 GCF_014164505.1 Shewanella sp. SG41-4
TGTATAACTGACGTGGACGGCTAATTTTGTGGCCTGGTTGATCTAACATTTCTTTCCAATGTGAAATCCAACCAACAGTACGAGACAGTGCAAATAACACTGTGAACATATCATTAGGGATACCAATGGCTTTCATGATGATACCAGAGTAGAAATCGACGTTCGGGTAAAGCTTCTTAGAGATGAAGTACTCATCTTCAAGAGCGATACGCTCGAGTTCCATTGCTACGTCTAATAATGGATCAACCACTTTAAGTTCTTTAAGGACTTCATGACAGGTTTCACGCATCACTTTAGCGCGCGGGTCGAAGTTCTTATAAACACGATGGCCAAAGCCCATTAGGCGGAATGGATCGTTTTTGTCTTTCGCTTTCTCGATAAACTCAGGAATGCGGTCAACGCTGCCGATTTCTTCTAACATTTCTAAGCAAGCTTCGTTAGCACCACCATGAGCAGGGCCCCACAACGAAGCAATACCTGCTGCAATACATGCAAATGGGTTAGCACCTGAAGAGCCTGCTAAACGAACTGTAGATGTAGATGCATTTTGCTCATGATCAGCATGCAATACAAAAATACGGTCCATTGCTTTTTCTACGACAGGATTAACTTTGTACTCTTCACAAGGAGTAGCAAACATCATCGACAAGAAGTTGCCCGCATAACTTAAATCGTTACGTGGGTAAACAAAAGGTTGCCCCATTGAGTACTTGTAGCACATCGCAGCAATAGTCGGCATTTTCGACACTAAGCGGTAAGCTGCAATTTCACGATGCTTTGGATTGTTAACATCAAGAGAATCTTGATAGAAAGCAGATAATGCACCGGTTACACCACAAAGCATTGCCATTGGGTGTGCGTCACGGCGGAAACCTCTGAAGAAGAATGCAATTTGCTCATGTACCATAGTGTGTTCTTTCACTGTGGCAACAAATTGTTCGTAATCAACTTTAGACGGTAATTCACCGTAAAGAAGCAAGTAGCATAAATCTAAATAGGTAGATTCAGTTGCAAGCTGGTCAATTGCATATCCACGATGTAACAAGATACCTTGTTCACCATCGATATAGGTAATTGCTGACTCACAAGATGCAGTAGCTAAAAAGCCTGGATCGAAGGTGAAATACCCTTTTTTTCCAAGTGTACTGATGTCGATAACGTCAAAACCTTCAGTACCTTTCTTAATAGGTAGGTCGATTGAATCGTTTCCTGGTAACTCTAATTTGGCTATATTATCAGCCATACCCCGTTCTCCTTACTTCATTCTTCTATATGAGTGCGGCATGTTAAGCGGTGGTTACTTTACAGTGGATCGGGATCACATATCAATTTAAATAAGCGTTTAAATTTGTTAGACCATGGTATATATGCGCTGAAAACCGCTCTGCGCTTGGATTAGAATAAAAAAATACTAAAAAAACTTATTTTGCATAATGTGAGGTTTGTATTTGACAATTCCCACGAGTATACTTGCCTGCGCCCCCAAGGGCGACGAACATCACAGTTTAGGAATGATGAATTTACGAACTAAATAGTGATTTCTCAATTGATTAGATGTTTCAGAGTGGTCCGTTATTTGTTTAAAAACGTATGCCTAGTGTTAGCGTTAATAGTTAAACAAAAAACAGATAGATAACAAAAATAATGCTCGACGGAGCTGAGTGAGCAGAACGTGAAAAAGCAAAGACCTGTCCATCTAGACCTGCAGACGATAAGCTTTCCTGCGACAGCTATCGCGTCAATCCTACACCGTATTTCCGGTGTTATCATGCTATTTGCAATTGGTATTCTTCTTTGGTTGTTAAATTCGACTTTAACATCACCAGAGGGGTTTGCTAGCGTACAATCCTTGTTCGATGGTTTTGTGATGAAGTTCATCATTTGGGGTATTCTAACTGCGTTGGGTTATCACTTATTAGGTGGCATTCGTCATTTGATTATGGATGCTGGACACTGGGAAGAATTAACTTCGGGTGTTGCATCAGCTAAGGCTACTTTTGTGTTAGCAGTAGTCTTTTCAATCATAGCGGGGATTTGGGTATGGTAACAAATGCAGCAAGTTTTGGACGCAGTGGTGTTCATGACTATATTCTATTACGCGCAAGTGCAGTGATCCTCGCTTGTTATACTATTTTCTTAGTAGGTTTTATCGCGTGTAGTGCCCCGTTAACTTTCGAAATTTGGAGTGGTTTATTTAGTTCACTTCCAATGAAAGTCTTTACCCTTATAACGTTAGTTGCTTTACTTATTCATGCGTGGATTGGTGTATGGCAAGTGTTGACTGATTATGTCAAACACACAGCGTTACGTGGTGTATTACAGTTTACCTTTGTCATGGTCGCGATCAGTTATTTAGCGTCAGGCATTGTAATAGTGTGGGGTGTTTAAGTGAGTATTCCAGTACGCGAATTTGATGTAATCGTAATTGGCGCCGGTGGCGCAGGTATGCGAGCAGCATTACAGATTTCTAAAGAAGGTAAGAGCTGTGCGCTGTTATCTAAAGTTTTCCCAACTCGTTCACATACCGTTTCTGCTCAAGGTGGTATCACCGTAGCATTAGGTAATGCTCACGAGGACCATTGGGAACAACACATGTACGATACCGTTAAAGGTTCTGATTTTATCGGCGACCAAGAAGCTATCGAGTTTATGTGTCAAACGGGTCCTGAAGCAATTATTGAACTTGAGCAAATGGGTTTACCTTTCTCTCGTTTTGATAATGGCACAATCTACCAGCGTCCTTTTGGTGGTCAGTCGCGTAACTTCGGTGGTGAGCAAGCGGCTCGTACTGCTGCTGCTGCTGACCGTACAGGTCATGCACTGCTTCATTGTTTATACCAACAAAACGTTAAACATAAAACTGACGTTTATTCTGAGTGGTATGCCTTAGATTTGGTTAAAAACGAAGATGATGTAGTGGTAGGCTGTACTGCGATTGAAATTGAAACTGGCGAAATTGTTTATTTCAAAGCAAAAGCAACTATTTTAGCGACCGGTGGTGCAGGACGTATTTATGCATCAACCACTAACGCTCACATCAATACTGGTGACGGTGTTGGTATGGCAGCTCGTGCAGGCGTTCAATTGCAAGACATGGAAATGTGGCAGTTCCACCCTACGGGTATTGCTGGCGCAGGTGTTTTGGTTACTGAAGGTTGTCGTGGTGAGGGTGGATACCTATTAAACAAAGACGGCGAACGTTTCATGGAACGTTATGCGCCAAATGCGAAAGATTTAGCATCACGTGACGTGGTAGCACGTTCAATGATGACTGAAATTCGTGAAGGTCGTGGTTTAGACGGTCCTTTAGGTCCACATTGTTTATTAAAACTAGATCATTTAGGCAAAGAAACCTTAGAAGCGCGTCTTCCTGGTGTGTGTGAATTATCACGTACCTTTGCACACATTGATCCAGCAGATGGTCCAATTCCAGTATTGCCTACTTGTCACTATATGATGGGTGGTTTACCGACTAAAGTAAGTGGTCAAGTTATTCGTATGAATGACGACGGCACCGAGCAAGATGTATTAGGTTTATTTGCCGTTGGTGAAATTGCTTGTGTATCAGTACACGGTGCTAACCGTTTAGGTGGTAACTCATTACTTGATTTGGTTGTGTTTGGACGTGCTGCTGGTCAGCATTTAGGTAAAGCGTTAGACGCGACACCTGATCCAAAAGCTGCATCAGACGTAGAAATTAGTGCATCACTTGCTCGTCTTAATCGTTGGGAAAGCAACAAAGACGGTGAAGAACCTGCGGTTATCCGTAAAGATCTTCAATTGTGCATGCAGTTAAATTTCTCTGTTTTCCGAAGTGGTGAAGCCATGGCGGAAGGTTTAGAACAGCTACAAGCAATTCAAAAACGTCTTGAAAATGCTAAGTTATCTGATAATTCAACAGAATTTAATACTCAACGTATTGAATGCTTAGAATTGGATAATTTAATGGCAACAGCGTTGGCAACTGCTTATGCAGCTAACTTCCGTACTGAAAGCCGTGGTGCGCATTCTCGTGAAGATTATTTAGACCGTGATGATGATAATTGGTTATGTCATAGCTTGTACAACCCAATGACGAAAGCTATGAGTAAACGTGATGTCAACATGACACCTAAATTACGTGCAGCGTTTCCACCAGTAAAACGTACCTATTAGGCAGGAGTTGCAAAAGATGAAATTAACATTTGCATTGTATCGTTATAATCCTGATGTAGATACCAAGCCTTATATGAAGGACTACACCTTAGAAGTGCCTGAAGGCACTGATATGATGGTGTTAGATGCGTTAATTAAACTGAAAGAACAAGACCCAACGCTTGCGTTCCGTCGTTCATGCCGTGAAGGTGTGTGTGGTTCTGACGGTGTTAACATGAATGGTAAAAACGGATTAGCGTGTATTACGCCATTATCGACCTTTAAAGGGAAGAAAATTGAAATCCGTCCTTTACCAGGCATGCCGGTAGTTCGTGATTTGGTTGTAGATCTGACTCAGTTCTATAAGCAATACGAAAAAATTAAGCCTTATCTGATTAATGACGAACAGGCTCCAGCTCGCGAACATTTACAATCACCTGAAGAGCGTGCTCATTTAGATGGTTTATATGAATGTATCATGTGCGCATGTTGTTCAACTGCTTGTCCATCATTCTGGTGGAATCCTGATAAATTTATCGGACCAAGTGGCTTGTTACATGCTTATCGTTTCTTGATCGACAGCCGCGATACGGCTACTGAAGAGCGTTTATCTGAACTAGATGATGCTTACAGTGTGTTCCGTTGTCATGGCATCATGAACTGTGTTGATGTTTGTCCTAAAGGATTAAACCCGACTAAAGCGATTGGTCATATCAAGTCGATGTTACTGAAGCGAGCGGTTTAATGCACGACGAAGAGCATAATAGTCTGACTTATTAGCTCTGTTAAGAGTCATCTTCAATATTGGAGATGGCTCTTTTGTGTGTTTATGTAATACCTCCTGCTATTATCTTGTAAAGATAATTTCAGTCTACGTGTGAAGTAACTTAGGTTACTCACTGTTATGTTTATGGCTAGCACGTGTATCAAGTTTGAAAGGAATAACAATGCACCAAGGCATCATGAAAGCCTGGCTCGAGTCGTCACATTTAAGTGGTTCGAACTCGACCTACGTAGAAGAGATGTATGAAGCCTATCAAGAAGATCCGCAATCAGTGACTCCTGATTGGCAGCTTGTTTTTGATAATCTCCCTCCGGTTAACGGTGCCTCAGTAGAAGTACCCGAAACTGCTCACTCTAAAGTCCGTGACTATTTCCGCAGTTTAGCTTTACAAGGTCGTTTAAAAAACGCTACTAGCGTAGGCGATCCAGAGTTAGATGCTAAACAAGTTAAAGTTCTGCAACTGATCAATGCTCACCGTTTCCGTGGCCATCAAAATGCCAATTTAGATCCATTAGGATTATGGAAGCGTGAGTCTGTTCAGGAGCTAGATCCTGTTTATCATGGCTTAACTGTTGATGACATGCAGCGTCAGTTTAATACTGGTTCATTCGCCCTAGGCGGTGAGACCATGAAACTTGCTGATATTATTCATGCATTAAAGAGCACATATTGTGGCTCTATTGGTGCTGAATACATGCACATTACTGACACCGATGAAAAGCGTTGGATCCAACAACGTCTTGAACCCACATTAGGTAAAGCCAATTACGATAATAGTGTCAAAAAGCGTATTCTTGAAGGGTTGAATGCAGCAGAAGGTATCGAAAAATACCTTGGAGCTAAATTCCCTGGAGCTAAGCGTTTCTCTTTAGAAGGTGGTGATGCGCTCGTTCCGATGATGCGTGAAATCATTTACCGTGCCGGTGAAGCGGGTACTAAAGAAATCGTTGTAGGTATGGCTCACCGTGGTCGTTTAAACTTGCTCATTAACGTACTGGGAAAACGTCCTGCAGAACTGTTTGATGAGTTTGCCGGCAAGCATGCCGATACTCATGGTTCAGGTGACGTAAAATATCACCAAGGTTTCTCATCTGATTTTGAAACGCCAGGTGGAAATGTTCATTTAGCATTAGCCTTTAACCCATCTCACTTAGAGATCGTTAATCCAGTGGTTATTGGTTCTGTTCGTGCTCGTCAAGATCGTCGTGGTTGTAAAGACGGTCTGCAAGTAATGCCAATTACTATTCATGGTGATTCAGCTATTACCGGCCAAGGTATCGTGCAAGAGACGTTCAATATGTCTCAAACTCGCGGCTTTAGAGTTGGCGGTAGTATTCGAATCGTGGTTAATAATCAAGTTGGTTTTACGACATCTAACCAGGCTGACACACGTTCAACAGAATACTGTACTGATATCGCTAAGATGGTTCAGGCACCAATTTTTCACGTTAACTCTGACGATCCTGAAGCCGTTGCGTTTATTTCTCAACTTGCTGTGGATTACCGTAATGAGTTTAAACGTGACGTGGTCATTGATTTAGTGTGTTATCGCCGTCATGGTCATAACGAAGCTGATGAGCCTAGTGCTACACAGCCTCTAATGTACGCTAAAATCAAAAAACACCCTACACCACGTAAAATTTATGCAGATAAGTTAATCGCTGAAAACAGCATTCCAGCTGATGAAGTGACTGGTTTGATTAATCATTATCGTGATGCATTAGATGCTGGTGATTGTGTGGTTAAAGAGTGGCGTCCTATGACGTTACATACTGTTGACTGGACGCCTTATCTGAATCGCGAATGGGATGAAGAATACGCCGGGCCTATGTCAATGGAACGTCTGCAAAACTTAGCTAATAAGTTAGTTGATATTCCTGAAAATCATACACTTCAATCTCGTGTTGCCAAAATTTGTGCTGATCGTACTTTGATGGCTAAAGGCGAAAAGTTATTAGACTGGGGCTTCGCTGAAACCTTGGCCTATGCTTCTATCCTTGAAGATAACAAGCGTGTGCGGATTACCGGTCAAGATTCTGGTCGTGGTACGTTCTTCCATCGCCATGCTGTATTGCATAGCCAAAAAGACGGCACTACCTATTTACCCTTGCGCAATGTTGCAGATGAACAAGGGCCAATTGATATTATTGACTCGGTATTATCTGAAGCATCAGTGTTGGCATTTGAATACGGTTACGCGACAGCAGAACCCGGTGGCTTGACCATTTGGGAAGCGCAGTTTGGCGATTTCGTTAACTGTGCCCAAGTGGTGATTGACCAATTCTTATCGTCTGGTGAGCAAAAGTGGGGCCGTTTATGTGGTCTAACTATGTTGTTACCACACGGCTATGAAGGTCAAGGTCCTGAGCATTCAAGTGGTCGTTTAGAGCGTTTCTTGCAATTATGTGCTAACCACAACATGCAAGTGTGTGTGCCATCAACTCCGGCGCAGGTTTATCACATGTTGCGTCGCCAAGTTGTGCGTCCAATGCGTCGTCCGTTAGTGGTTATGTCGCCTAAATCTTTGCTACGTCATCCATTAGCGGTGTCTACCTTAGAAGAGCTTGCTGAAGGCACTTTCCAAAATATTATTGGTGAGATTGATACTTTAGACGCCAGCCAAGTCGACCGCGTTGTATTCTGTAGCGGCAAGGTCTATTTCGAGTTACTTGAAAAACGTCGTAAAGAGAATGTGACCAACGTTGCCATCGTTCGTGTTGAGCAGCTGTATCCGTTCCCTGATGTGGAATTGCGTGCGGCATTGGCAACATATCAACATGTTACTGATTTTGTTTGGTGTCAAGAAGAGCCTCAAAACCAAGGTGCATGGTACTGTAGTCAGCATCATTTCTGGGCTAATATTCCTGCAGGCGCTCAACTCACTTATGCCGGTCGTGAAGCTTCTGCTGCACCAGCATGTGGTTATCCTGGGTTGCACGTTCAGCAGCAAGAATCATTAGTAAATAGCGCATTAAAACTGTCGTAATAGATAATTTATATAAGGGAAGCTTTCCATGAGTATCGAAATTAAGGTACCCGTATTACCAGAATCTGTTGCTGATGCAACTATTGCTACTTGGCATGTTAAACCTGGTGAGCAGGTAACTCGCGATCAAAACTTAGTTGATATCGAGACTGACAAAGTTGTGTTAGAAGTGGTTGCACCTGAAGACGGTTCAATCTCTGAATTGTTATTCCAAGAAGGTGACACCGTTTTAGGTGAGCAAGTGATTGCTAATTTTGTTGCTGGTGTTGTTTCAGGTCAAGAAGTGACTAAAGCTGAAGCATCAGCGCCTTCTGCCACGGCGACTACCGAAGCTGCTTCTGATGAATCTAATGATGCATTAAGTCCATCTGTACGTCGTGTTATTGCAGAGCATAATCTTGATGCCAGCAAAATTAAAGGTTCTGGTGTTGGCGGACGTGTAACTAAGGATGATGTAGATGCATTCCTTAAGTCTGCACCAGCCAAAGCTGCAGCACCGGCGGCTCCTGTAGCACCGCTAGAAGGCCGTAGTGAGAAGCGTGTACCAATGTCACGTCTTCGTAAAACTATCGCAAAACGTCTTCTAGAAGCGAAGAATTCAACGGCAATGTTAACTACGTTTAACGAAGTTAACATGAAGCCAATCATGGATATTCGTAAGCAGTACCAAGACATTTTCGAAAAACGCCATGGTATTCGTTTAGGCTTTATGTCTTTCTATATCAAAGCAGTGACAGAAGCGCTAAAACGTTTCCCAGAAGTTAACGCCTCTATCGACGGTGATGACATTGTTTATCACAACTATTTTGATATCAGCATTGCAGTATCAACACCTCGCGGTTTGGTAACACCAGTATTGCGTGATACCGACACGATGAACTTAGCTGAAATTGAAAAAGCAGTTCGTGAATTAGCCATCAAAGGCCGTGACGGTAAGTTGTCTGTTGCAGATATGACTGGCGGTAACTTCACTGTAACTAACGGTGGTGTTTTCGGTTCACTCATGTCGACTCCAATTTTGAATCTGCCACAAAGCGCAATCTTAGGCATGCATGCCATTAAAGATCGCCCAATGGCAGTGAATGGTCAGGTTGAAATCCTGCCTATGATGTACCTAGCACTCTCTTACGATCATCGAATTGTTGATGGTCGTGAGTCAGTTGGCTTCTTAGTCGCGATTAAAGACTTCTTAGAAGATCCAACTCGTCTGCTGCTTGATCTATAAGTCAGTAGATAAAACCCTCGTCGCTGGCTCAAGATAGAGCCAGTTGGATTTTATTAGAAGTATATGGATAGATCATCATGAATTTGCATGAGTATCAGGCAAAATCTTTATTTGCCGAATATGGTTTACCAGTCTCTGAAGGCTTTGCATGTGATACTGCTCAAGAAGCAGTAGAAGCAGCTGGTCACATTGGCGGAAACTTATGGGTTGTTAAGTGTCAAGTACACGCAGGCGGCCGTGGTAAAGCAGGTGGCGTTAAAGTTACCGGTAGTAAAGACGAAATCAGAGCATTCGCTGAAAACTGGTTAGGCAAGAACTTAGTAACGTACCAGACTGACGCTAAAGGCCAGCCAGTTGCTAAAATTCTAGTCGAAAGCTGTACTGACATCGCCAATGAATTGTACTTAGGTGCAGTTGTTGACCGTAGCACACGTCGCGTTGTGTTTATGGCTTCAACAGAAGGTGGTGTTGATATTGAAACTGTGGCTGAACATACGCCAGAGCTTATTCACACCGCTATCATTGATCCGTTAACAGGTCCTCAAGCTTTCCAAGCTCGTGATCTTGGCTTCAAGTTAGGGTTAAACCCAACACAAATGAAGCAGTTCACTAAGATCTTTATGGGTCTAGCGAACATGTTTAACGACCATGATTTTGCGTTATTAGAAATCAATCCACTTGTTATCACCACTGAAGGCAATCTTCATTGTTTAGATGGCAAAATTGGTATTGATGGCAACGCATTATTCCGTCAGCCTAAAATCAAAGCTATGCACGATCCATCACAAGATGATGCTCGTGAAGCGCATGCTGCTAAATTTGAATTAAACTATGTTGCTTTAGACGGTAACGTAGGTTGTATGGTTAACGGTGCTGGCCTAGCAATGGGTACAATGGACATCGTAAACCTACATGGTGGCAAGCCAGCTAACTTCTTAGATGTTGGCGGTGGAGCAACTAAAGAACGTGTTGCAGAAGCCTTTAAGATCATTCTTTCTGACAGCAATGTTAAAGCAGTATTGGTTAACATCTTCGGTGGTATCGTGCGTTGCGATATGATCGCTGAAGGTATTATCGGTGCAGTTAAAGAAGTTGGCGTTAAAGTGCCAGTAGTTGTTCGTCTTGAAGGTACTAACGCCGAATTAGGTCGTGAAGTATTGGCTAAGTCTGGTCTTGATATCATCGCGGCAACAAGTCTAACTGACGCGGCTGAGCAAGTTGTTAAAGCTGCGGAGGGCAAATAATGTCTGTTTTAATTAACAAAGATACCAAGGTAATCTGTCAAGGTTTCACTGGTGGTCAGGGTACTTTCCACTCTGAACAGGCGATTGCTTATGGCACGCAAATGGTTGGTGGTGTTTCTCCTGGAAAAGGTGGTCAAACTCACCTAGGTCTTCCAGTATTTAACACTGTTAAAGACGCTGTAGCAGCAACAGGTGCAACTGCAACTGTTATCTACGTACCAGCACCTTTTTGTAAAGACGCTATTCTTGAAGCAATCGATGCCGGCCTTGAGCTAATCGTTTGTATCACTGAAGGGATCCCTACACTTGATATGCTTCAAGTGAAAGTGAAGCTTGAAGAAACTGGCGTTCGTATGATTGGTCCTAACTGCCCAGGTGTAATCACACCGGGTGAATGTAAGATTGGTATTATGCCTGGTCACATTCATTTGCGCGGTAAAGTCGGTATTGTTTCACGCTCTGGTACGTTAACGTACGAAGCTGTTAAGCAAACTACTGATGAAGGCTTCGGCCAATCTACTTGTGTAGGTATCGGTGGTGATCCAATTCCTGGTACTAACTTCATCGACGTATTGGAAATGTTCCAAAACGATCCACAGACTGAAGCGATTGTAATGATCGGTGAAATCGGTGGTAATGCTGAAGAAGAAGCAGCTGAATACATCAAAGCACACGTAACTAAGCCTGTTGTATCTTACATTGCTGGTGTTACTGCACCAGAAGGTAAGCGCATGGGCCATGCTGGCGCAATTATCGCTGGTGGTAAAGGTACTGCTGAAGATAAGTTTGCTGCTCTAGAAGCTGCTGGCGTGACGACTGTTCGCTCTTTAGCTGACATTGGTAAAGCACTACGTATCAAAACAGGTTGGTAATTTTTACCTTCTTGATAAAAAGGCGCTTAGGCGCCTTTTTTATTGGTTTTTTAATATTTTCATGTAGTTATATTATTGTAATAGGCAATCTGTTGCGATTCCTTTAATTCTTTGCAAGGTAATTATGGCCATCATCAGCATTATTTTCCCCTTAATTTTTATGGTGTTATTAGGCTATGTATTAACCCGAGTTGGATTCTTTAACAAAGAACACATTGCCGGGATCAGCAAGTTCACTTTTTATGTCAGTATTCCAGCATTTTTATTTATCAATATGTTGGCAGCTCCGTTAGCGCAAAGCATTGACCCATTTGCATTATTAGCTTTTTACATACCGGTGATATTAGTGTTTGCGACAGGTTATCGTATTAATCGCCACTTTAGCCCAATAGCGCTGCAAGGACGTGATGCCAGTGCGGTATTCGCGTTGGGTGCCAGTTATTCCAATACGGTATTGGTCGGTTTGCCCATTATTATCGCCGCCTTGGGCCAGGCAATGATAGGGCAGGTATTTATGATCATTACTTTTCATAGTGCCACTTTATTCGCTATGACTTTTATCTTAGCGGCACGAGCACAGCCTCAAGGTTTCTCGTGGCGAAGGTTTGTTCGTTCCATGTTACTTAATCCGGTTGTGATGAGTATTGGTCTAGGTATTTTGGCGAATGCGTTAAGCGTTAACTTAGGTGAACAACTTAATGCGGGTTTAACATTACTCGCAAAGCCTGCATTAGCCTCTGCATTGTTTGTGTTAGGTGCTAATTTAAGTTTTTATCGCATAGGTGAACATTGGCGTTTAGCTTTAATGGCTAGTGGTTTAAAAGTAAGCGGTTAATTAACCCCACATACCAATAATACTCACGCTTTAATATAGTGCCTTTTTCACCGGAGGTACTATGAACCAAGAACAAAAGCGCGCCCATTGGGTATCAATTGTTGAGCAACAAA
>NZ_JACJFI010000115.1 GCF_014164505.1 Shewanella sp. SG41-4
AGCTTATTGCTAAGTTGTGTCTTTATGGGAAACAAGCGGGATTATCTTGGATTACGATTCTTAAAAAGCAACAAAACTACCAGCAACTGTTTGCTAATGTTGAGCCTGGTATTTTTGCACAGTACGATCGAGCTAAAGGTGAAGCGTTAATGCTAGAACCAGGTATTGTACGCAATCGTCTTAAAATAAACTCGATCATCAGAAATGCTAAAGCTTATTTAGCCTTTGTTGAGCAGGGTGATGATTTCTCTAAGTTTTTATGGGGATTTGTTGGGTGTGAACCGAGAGCAAACAACTTCAGATCATCCAGCCAAGTTCCTGCACAAACGGCAGAGTCTGAAGCTATGTCTAAGGCATTAAAAAAGCTTGGTTTTAATTTTGTTGGCCCAACAATTTGTTATGCTTTTATGCAAGCGGTTGGCATGGTGAATGACCACACGACTGATTGCCATTGTCATGGTCAGTATTGATTTTATTAAAAGTATAAAAAAGGGTGTTCCACGTGGAACACCCTTTTTATTGTCTTACTTAATTGTTAGATTTTTTCAAAGAAAAATGGCTTACGTTTATGTTTATCACCATTTAGCTGATTCATGGTTTCTGAATTAAATAACTTACCATTGACCATGGTGTAAGTGACTTTATCAGTCGTTCTTATATCAGCTAGTGGATCGCCATCAATCACTATCAAGTCCGCTAATTTACCCACTTTAATAGAACCCAGTTGATGATCCATACCGAAGGTGACTGCAGGGTTAATAGTCGCTGTTTTTAATACTTCCATATTACTCATGCCGCCTTGAGCAAACATCCACATCTCCCAATGTGCAGCCAATCCTTCTCGTTGACCGTGAGCACCAATATTTGGTTTAACGCCAATGTTGTTTAACTCATTTGCTACGCGGGCAACATTAAAATGGTTGTAATGTTCGTCTGGCGCGGTTGTGCGGCGCATTGAGCGAGCATCAAGAATATCATGCGGAACATACATGCTTAGACGAGGGTGAGCCCAAACGTCAGTTTTGTCATACCAGTAATGCTCGCCAGAAATACCGCCATATGCGACAACTAAGGTCGGTGTGTAGTGAACTTCTGTTTGGCTCCAAAATTGTTTGATGTCATTATAAATAGAAGCCGCTGGCAACGAATGTTCTACCGTGGTGTGACCATCCGCTATCATAGATAAATTGTGCTGCAGCAAACTGCCACCTTCAGGGACTACCATCATTTCGAGTTCTCGTGCAGCAGCAATTATCTGTTGTCGTTGATCTCGACGTGGCTGGTTGTAACTCTTAACACTAAACGCACCGACTTTTTTAAGACGCTCTAAGTGAAACTTTGCATCATCAAGTGAATCTACATGCGAGGTATAACCTGGTAAGTTGGCGCCGTATAAAATAGTCCCTGTTGAGAAAATACGTGGTCCAACAATATTGCCTGCTTTTTGTTGTTCGGAAGCAGCAAAAATTTCGGTTGTGTCATTCGATGGATCATGAATAGACGTTACCCCAAGTGATAAGCCAGAATATAAGGCCCAATTTTGCTGTGGAATGATTTCATCATCTGCTTGGCCGCCATGAGCATGGGCATCAAATATGCCAGGCATAATGGTTTTACCGCTAATATCGATGACTTGAGCATTTTTAGGAATAATCGTATTGGCATCACCAACGCTGACAATTTTATTGTCTTTAACAATAACAACGCCATTATCAATAACCTGATCATTCTCCATAGTGATCACTTTACCGCCAGTAAACACAACTGTTCCACGTGGAACATCGGCCTTATCTTTAAAGCCAATAGAGGTTATTTTTGGATCGACCTTGGTTTCAGATTTTATATATTGAGTGTCGACATCGGCTTGGTATAAATCAGGGCCCAATGTCCAATACAGTTGGTTATTTTTACCGTTCCAGCTAATGCTTTCGCCGGCACGAGCACTTAATTGGGTAATGGGTAAGTTGCTTGCTTTAGGTCCAATAGCAATGGTTTCGCCGTGTTTCGCAAAAGGAGTGACGTACACTCTAAAGCGTTCTGCAAAAGCTAGGTGCTCACCGTTTGGTGATAAACGAAACTCGGTAGCGTGGTCGCTGGTGTAATGAGTTCGTTTTTCAAAACCGTTCATGCCGATTGATGCAAACTCTGGGGTCTCACCTGAATCCATAAAGTAAACACGATCTGAGTCGTTACCAAATTGTGGTTGATGGCCACTGGCAGTTAGTTTAGTGCTTTGCTTTCCTTTGATATCGACTTTATATAAACCCGGTTCTTGTGACCAAGTTCGTGGTGTCATGTATCCACCGCGAGCTTTTCGATAAACAATATATTCACCATCAGGCGAAAAAGTTGGCTCTACATATTTGCCAGGCTCGTTGGTTAACACCTTGGCTTTACCACCTCTGGCGCTAACCACACTGACGGTGCCTTGCTGTTGATCATTCCATGTAGTGAACACGATATCTTTACCATCACGTGACCACTGTGGGAATAGCTCATTGATGTCATCATCTAAACGGGTTAATCGTTTATGTTTTCCTTCTTTAATATCACGAACCCAAATTTTACCTAAGGCTTCAAATACCACTTTTTCGCCATCTGGTGATACTTGTGCCATACGCAGCATTTTTACATCAAATTCATCTTTATCTAAGTTTTGAGTAAAGCGGACCGATGGCTGAATATCTCTCTGAGTGCTAACACTGAATGGAATGTCTGTTACTTGTTTACTGTCGACATCAAGTTTATTGATTTTACCTTTAGCCCAAAATACGATGTGCTTGTTGTCTTTTGTCCACGACATTGTTGGATAAACACCGTGAATAGCCCATGTTTCTTGCATGTCACGATCGAGTTTGTCATACAGCTTGGTTTCTTCACCAGACTTTAAGTCTAGGGAATATAAGGTCGACTGAAATCCATCGCGTTTGATGTAGGCAAGGGTTTTGCCATCAGGACTTGGTGTCGGTCTAATTGCACCACCGGTACCCTCAATCAATACTTCAATATCGCCTGTTTGGGTGTCATAACGCTTAATCTTATAAATGCCTTTCACAGAATCTTTTGAATAATGAAAGGTCTTGCCTGGGGTCGAATCTTGGCTAAAGTAGATATAGCGTCCATCTGGCGAGTAGGCTGGTTCACCCAAATCTTTTTGTTCATTAGGGCGTTCAGTGAGTTTAACGCCTTCGCCACCAGCAACGTGAAACATCCACACTTCCCCAGCACCTAAACTGCGAGTACCAGTGAAGTGTTTTCTTGCCACTAAATACTGTGAGTCAGGACTCCAAGCCGGGCTGTTGAGTAAACGAAACGTTTCAGTCGTTATTGCATGTGGATTGGTACCATCGGCATTCATTATCCAGATATTGTCGCCACCATCTTCATCAGAGGTGAAAGCTATATACTTACCGTCTGGGCTATATACTGGCTGCATTTGCCAAGCGATACCTTGTGCCAGTGGTTTAGCTTCGCCTCCTGCTATCGGTATTTGATAAATATCACCTAATAAATCAAATACAATGTGTTCACCATCTGGCGATACATTGACGTTAATCCATGTGCCTTCGGTTACATTGATATCAATTTTACTTAATGGCGCATTTTCTGGAGCATTTACATGCCATTTTACTTTGTCATCTTCGGCATAAGCAAAACCAGAAATACCAAGGGTCAGTGCTATTGCGGTGTAAAGTGGGGTGAGTTTTTGAGTCAACATAGAGTAGATTATCCGTTGTCGTTTTTATTTTCAGTGGATTTAATCAAGTCCAATACCCGTTTAGGAAATGTCATTTGCATGATTAGATGACCTAAAGAGTATTTGGCTTTACTGCGTTTGTCGGTTTGAATGGATCCTTTATCGCATAAATTACCGATAAGGTGTACAACAAATCTGTATCAATTAATGACAGACATTAACACGTTTGTTTGTTTGTTATTAACAAACAACGAGTGCTATAGTGATAGATTTTAATATGAAAGGCTTAAACGAAAATGATTTATCGGTTTTACTAATCTATATTTACCGAGTCATCTGGTTGTATTAACCCAGCTTGAATTACGCGGCAGGTAACACCACCACGCCAGTCTGGTGTTAATGCTTGTTCCAGTCCTGTGTGAGCCATTTCCATTTTTTTACACGGATCAGTTTCGCCGGTAATTTGTAATTTAAGTTCAGCGCCGATGGAGATTATTTTGCCAACATCTGCAGCGCTAAATTCATAGCCGCTGATCAATAAATTCGCTCTTCGAGTTAACCAGTCTAAATCGGCATTAATTTGTTGGCAGACTGTTTGCCACTGCTGTTTTGACATTACAGTAACTTGACGTTTTCCTGGTCTGCCAAAAATATCATTTTCGACACCTCGTTCTAAGGTCACATTGGCACAAAAGGCTGGCTTCATTATGCCGCGCTTCGCTGTTTTATATGCGATAGCTTCCAATGTGATGGTCATTAGTTAAAGTCCTTTTTTGAGTAAATATTGGTATGGCGTTTTGCTGGTATCACTGGCAATTAACGTGTGATCCATAAATTCACAAAAACTCGGAATATCACGAGTTGTGGCAGGATCATCTGCAATGACTAACAAGGTTTCACCTTCTGCCATTTTGCGTACCGTTTTTCGGATCATCATCACGGGTTCTGGGCATCGAAGGCCAAGTGCATCGAGTTGGTGTTGTGCTTGGGTATAAATATCGTTCATTAAATGCTGTCTATGTTATTTATCAAATTAGCGCTAATGTTACTCCTGTCATTAAAGCTTGCCAAGTTTGCGTGGTTTTTAAGTAATATTGAGTTTTTTTATTATTTTTTAATTTTCATAAAACATGTTTCACGTGGAACATTAGCCAAAGTAGAAGAATTTTAAAATAAAAAAACGAGCCAATTTTGGCTCGTTTTTACAACTCACTTCATACAACTGAAAAGTATCAGCTTGGTATGAGAACGATTAAACGCGTTCGAATACAGTTGCGATACCTTGACCTAAACCGATACACATAGTGGCAAGACCAAGCGTTGCATCTTTTTCTTCCATCAAGTTGATCAGTGTTGTCGAGATACGTGCGCCAGAACAACCTAGTGGGTGGCCCAATGCAATCGCACCACCGTTAAGGTTAATCTTTTCATCGACCACATCTTGCAAGCCAAGATCTTTAACACAAGGTAATGACTGTGCAGCAAAGGCTTCGTTTAGTTCAATAAGGTCTAAATCGGCAACCGACAAACCTGCGCGAGCTAATGCTTTTTTGGTTGCAGGAACTGGGCCGTAACCCATAATTGCAGCATCACAACCGGCAACAGCCATTGAACGAATACGTGCACGGATGGTTAAGCCTAAAGCGCGAGCTTTAGATTCTTCCATCACTAACATTGCAGAAGCACCGTCTGATAATGCAGATGATGTACCCGCTGTGACTGTGCCGTTAACTGGGTCGAATGCTGGACGTAAACCCGCAAGTGACTCTAGTGTTGTTTCTGGACGGATGACTTCGTCTGTCATCACTTTGATCAACGCGCCATTTACATCGTGGCCTTCAATGCCCCAAATCTCTTTGGCAAAACGACCTTCGATAGTTGCTGCATGTGCACGTTGATGAGAACGTACCGCAAACGCATCTTGTTGCTCACGAGTAATGCCGTGCATTTTACCTAACATTTCAGCGGTTAATCCCATCATGCCAGATGCTTTAGCTACACGGTTTGCAAGGCCTGGGTGAAAATCAACACCGTGGTTCATTGGTACGTGACCCATGTGCTCAACACCACCAATAATGAAGGTGTCACCTTGGCCAGTCATAATGGCACGAGCCGCTTGGTGAAGGGCGTCCATTGACGAACCACATAAACGGTTAACAGTTACAGCGCCAGCCGTTTTAGGGATGCCAGCTAATAATGATGCATTACGGGCAATGTTAAAACCTTGCTCTAGTGTTTGCTGCACACAACCCCAAATCACATCTTCAATGTCGTTAGGGTCTAATTGTGGATTACGCAGCATCAGTGCTTTCATTAGTTCTGCAGACAATGTTTCTGCACGTACATTTCTAAATACCCCAGCCTTAGAACGGCCCATTGGGGTGCGAATGCAGTCTACGATAACAGCTTGTTTCATGATTTAATTCCTTTCCCGCTAATTAGGCTTGGTAGTAACTACCGTTGTTGGCTGCAAGTGCACGCATTGCATCAGTAACTTGATATAAGCCACCAAGATGTGCGTATTTGTCTGCTAGGGCAACAAAGTTTGCTACGCCCATGGTGTCTAAGTAACGGAATACACCGCCGCGGAATGGAGGGAAACCAATACCGTAAACTAGACCCATATCGCCTTCAGCAGGTGATGCAATAATGCCTTCTTCTAAACAACGAACCGTTTCGATGATCATCGGGATCATACAGCGAGCGATGATGTCATCAGACTCAAATGCCTTTAATTCACCGAACTCAGCGCTTAATAATTCATAGCTTGTTGGATCAATGTCTTTCTTCGGCTTACCACGACGGTCAACAGAATAGGCATAGAAACCTTTAGTGTTTTTCTGACCTAGACGTTTGTTTTCAAACATAATGTCGATAGCGTCTTTGCCATTTTTACCCATGCGATCTGGGAAGCCTTCAGCCATAACTGCTTGGGCGTGGTGACCAGTATCTAAACCGACTACGTCAAGTAAGTAAGCTGGACCCATTGGCCAACCGAACTGTTTTTCCATGACTTTATCAACGGCAGCAAAGTCAGCGCCTTCTGCAAGTAGACCACTGAAGCCTGCAAAGTATGGGAACAATACGCGGTTAACAAAGAAGCCTGGGCAATCATTCACAACTATTGGGGTTTTACCCATTTTGCTGGCGTAAGCCACTACAGTTGCGATGGTTTCTTCAGAGCTGTGCTCACCACGAATAATTTCAACTAATGGCATTTTGTGCACTGGGTTAAAGAAGTGCATACCGCAGAAACGTTCAGGTTTCTTAAGGCTTTTAGCCAGTAAGTTGATTGAGATAGTAGAGGTATTTGATGCAATAATGGCATCTTCTGATACGTAACCTTCAACTTCAGCTAGTACAGTGGCCTTAACTTTTGGATGTTCAACAACCGCTTCCACCACAATGTCGCTATTTTTGATAGAGGCATAATCTAAAGAAGGGGTAATGTTATTTAATATTTTAGCCATTTTCTCTGGCGTAGAACGGCCACGAGCCACTTGTGTTGTCAGAATTTTAGCTGCTTCGTTCAAGCCTAGCTCTAATGCTGGCTGAGCGATGTCTTTCATCACAATTGGTGTGCCTTTACTGGCGCTTTGGTAAGCAATACCGCCGCCCATAATGCCTGCACCCAATACCGCTGCTTGGTTAACATCTTTAGCGAGTTTACCGGCTTTCTTCGCTTTACCTTTAACGAACTGGTCATTTAAGAAAATACCAATTAGCGCTTGGGCTACATCTGTTTTAGCTAATTTAATGAACGCCAGTGCTTCTACTTTTAATGCACCATCACGATCCAAACCAGCTGCTTGTTCAACAACATTCACAGCGGCCATTGGCGCTGGATAATGCTTGCCTGCAACAGAAAACACCATGCCTTTTGCGGTTGCAAAAGACATCATGGCTTCAAGTTTTGGTAACTGTAATGGTGATTGCTTTTTGGTGCGACGAGCTTGCCAATCAAGGCTACCATTAAGGGCATCATGTAACATTTGAATCGCAGCAGCTTCTAGGTTTTCTGGTGCGACAACGGCATCAATAGCGCCTACTTTTAACGCATCTTCTGGACGTTGGTCTTTAGCTGTGGTGATCCACTCAAGTGCATTATCTGCACCGATTACTCGAGGTAAACGCACTGTACCACCAAAACCAGGAATAAGACCTAATTTGGTTTCTGGTAAACCGATGCGAGCATTGGTATCAGCAACGCGTAAGTCAGTCGCTAAAATGGTTTCGCAACCACCGCCTAACGCAAAACCGTTAATCGCTGATGCTGTCGGAAACGGTAAGTCTTCTAGCTTATTGAATACTGCGTTGGCTTGTTCAACCCAAGCTAGCAACGTGGCATCGTCTTGCTGAAATAGCGTTAAGAATTCGGTAATGTCTGCGCCAACAATAAAGGTGCTTTTTGCTGATGTCAGCAGCAAGGCTTTAATATTGGTATTTTGTTTGATGCTGTCTAGGGCGGCATCAAGAGAGGCTATTGTTTCTCTGTCGAATTTATTTACCGAACCCTGTGCGTTAAAACACAGTTTGGCAATATTATCTTCAAGTAACTCAACCTGAATGGTAGGGCTTTGGTAGATCATTGCTTGCTTCCTTATTGCTTAAAAGCGACTTCCACATCTTATTTACTGTGCAGTTATCAAGCTTGAATCACAGCAGTTTCGGCCATCTATTGACCAGCTAATTCTCAGTGTGCGACTAAATGAGATAAATTACAACACCCAATTTAAACGGCCGTTTAATTTTTTATCATCTAGCGAGGTCTTTTTCTGTTTGTGATAGACTTATTGGGTTAAAACTCATGCAAAGGGATAGTCAATGGATCAGTTAGCACATCTGTATCATGCGCACATGGCGGAATTAAATCGCCGAGTAGGCGAAATTTGTCAGCGTGAAAATCTTTCGGGTTTAGTGATTCACTCTGGACAACCTCATCGACAGTTTTTAGATGACCTAAATTATCCCTTTAAAGTGAACCCGCAGTTTAAAGCGTGGTTACCTATTTTAGATACGCCAAATTGTTGGGTTATCGCTAATGGCCAAGATAAGCCTACTTTAATATTTTATCGTCCAGTGGATTTTTGGCATAAAGTAAATGATGTACCGCAAGCCTTCTGGACTGAGCATTTTGATATTCAGTTACTGACCAAGCCAGATCGAGTTGCTGACTTTTTACCTAAAGATTTAGCTGCGTGGGCGTATATTGGTGAACACTTAGATGTTGCTGATGTATTGGGTTTTTCGGCTCGTAACCCTGATGCAGTAATGAACTATCTACATTATCATCGTGCTGACAAAACTCTGTATGAACTTGAGTGCATGCGCCGAGCGAACCAAATTGCGGTAAAAGGGCATTTGGCTGCCAAAAATGCATTTTATGATGGTGCTAGTGAGTTTGAAATTCAGCAACGTTATTTGCTCGAAATTGGCCAAGGCGAAAATGAAGTGCCTTACGGCAATATCGTGGCATTAAATCAAAATGCCGCTATTTTACATTACACCGCTTTAGAGCATGTTAAGCCTGCGCAGCGTTTATCTTTTTTGATTGATGCTGGGGCCAGTTATCATGGCTATGCCGCAGATATTACCCGTACTTACTCATTCGAGAAAAATCGTTTTTACGAATTAATAGTCGCATTGGATAAAGTGCAATTAGCCATTATTGAGCAGATGAAGCCAGGGGTTAAGTACGTCGACCTGCACATCGCGACACACCATCATATAGGTCAATTACTGATTGATTTTGGCTTGGCGAATGGCACTGCTGAACAGTTAGTTGCCCAAGGCGTAACAAGTGCCTTTTTCCCACATGGATTAGGGCATATGTTGGGGTTACAAGTTCATGATATGGGCGGTTATTCCCATGATGAGCGCGGAACCCATATTGCTGCACCTGAGGCACATCCATTTTTACGTTGCACTAGAGTATTGGCTGCAAATCAGGTACTGACTATTGAGCCTGGTCTTTATATTATTGATACCTTACTTAATCAATTATCGGCGACAGCTAAACAAATGATTAATTGGACTACAGTTGATGAGATGCGTCCATTTGGTGGGATTCGCATTGAAGATAACGTCATTGTGCATCAAGACCGAGTAGAAAATATGACCAGAGAGTTTGGTCTAGTTGATTGAGTCATATTTAATACCACAAGCTAACGTATTGATAGAAGAAGAGATAAAGCATAGCCGCTTTATCTCTTTGTTATTTCACTGCCCACATCCTAATGATATGAAGTTAGCGCTTACTGACATAAAGCAGCAATATCCTGGGGCCAACCATTACTGCTACGCATTTGTAGCTGGCAGCCCAGAAAATACCATTGATATGGGCGCTAGCGATGATGGCGAACCGTCAGGTAGTGCTGGCAAACCCATGCTCGCATGCTTACAAGGCGCAAAAATTGGTGAGCTAGGCGTTATTGTTGTGCGTTATTTTGGTGGTACTAAGTTGGGTGTGGGCGGTTTAGTACGTGCTTATACCTCAGGTATAAAGCAAGGATTAACGCAAATACAGACTCAGGTTAAGCATCTAAGGTATCCTGCACGCTTGGTATGCCATTATGCTCAACTCACCGATGTTGAGTATTTGGTTGCTCAATATGATGGCGTGGTAATGGATAAAGAGTTTACCGACAAAGTAGAAATACATTTTGAACTGGCTAAATCGCACCATCAGGCTTTTAATCAAGCATTAGCTACCCAGACGCAGGGCCAGCTTCAAGTAAAGTTTACAGTTTGAGCTATGACGAACTTATGCCAAAATGTCACTCAATTGTTAAATTCGACGCAGCACAACTTAAACAGAACCCTTAATGCAATATAAAACAATTATTAGAATCACCGGTTTGCTGATGGGATTATTTTCAATCACCATGCTGCCGTCAGCATTAGTGGCTATCTTATATAAAGATGGTGGTGGTACTGCATTTATTCAGGCCTTTTTTGTCAGTATTTTTCTGGGCTTTTTATTATGGTATCCCAACCGCCATCAAAAAGGCGATTTACGCACCCGAGAAGGATTCTTGATTGTAGTGTTGTTCTGGACAGTGCTTGGATCGATAGGGGCACTGCCATTTATTTTTTCTAATAACCCCGATTTAAGCTGGACCGACAGTTTTTTTGAATCGTTTTCGGCCTTAACGACCACGGGAGCGACCGTGATTGTTGGGCTAGATGACTTGCCTAAGTCAATATTGTTTTATCGCCATTTACTGCAGTGGATGGGCGGCATGGGTATCATCGTACTCGCTGTGGCCATTTTACCTCTGTTGGGTATTGGTGGTATGCAGCTGTATAAAGCTGAAGTGCCAGGTCCGGTTAAAGACACTAAGGTTACTCCCCGTATAGCCGAAACAGCCAAAGCCTTATGGTACATTTACTTTTTGCTTACTACCGCTTGTGCATTGGCATTTTACTTTGCCGGTATGGATGCATTTGATGCTATTTGCCATTCATTCTCCACCATTGCTATTGGTGGTTTTTCGACTCACGATGCCAGTATTGGTTACTTTCAAAGCCCGTTGATTAACGTGATTTGTGCGTTTTTCTTGTTGATTGCGGCAGTCAATTTTAGCTTACACTTTGCCGCATTTACTCGCCGTGGCATTAACGTCAAAGTATATTTAAAAGATGCAGAATTTAAGGTGCTTATTGCGGTGCAGCTGGTATTGACCGCAATTTGTTTTGCTACCTTGTATCAGTCTGGAATTTACGACTCCCCAGAGAAAACACTCGATTACGCCTTCTTTCAAGTAGTATCGATTTCAACAACGGCGGGTTTTGGCACAGAAAGCTTTCATTCCTGGCCGCTGTTTTTACCTATTCTATTAATATTCTCAAGCTTTATTGGTGGTTGTGCTGGCTCGACTGGCGGCGGCATGAAGGTGATTCGTTTAATTCTATTGGTGCTACAAGGGTCGCGTGAGCTGAAACGACTTGTTCATCCTAAAGCTATGTATTCCATTAGAATCGGCTCTACGGCCTTACCCGACAGAATTATTGATGCGGTATGGGGATTCTTCTCTGCTTATGCTTTAGTGTTTGTGGTGTGTATGGTGATTTTAATGGCAATGGATATGGACGCCATTACTGCATTTAGTGCAACGGCAGCCAGTTTAAATAACTTAGGCCCTGGTTTGGGTGATGTAGCATCAAATTATTCCAGTATTTCAGACGGTGCTAAGTGGGTACTGGTGATGGCAATGCTATTTGGCCGATTAGAAGTGTTCACCTTATTGGTGCTATTTACCCCCACATTTTGGAAGAATTAATGTTAAATACTGTAATTTTATATTCAACGGTCGATGGGCAAACACTGGCAATTTGTCAGAAAATTAAGCAAATATTAGTTGAGCAGGGTGAGCAAGTTAGCGTGGTTAACCTAGCTGAGGTTGAGGCTGATGATTTAGCTAGTGTTGATAAAGTGGTGA
>NZ_JACJFI010000116.1 GCF_014164505.1 Shewanella sp. SG41-4
GCCTCATTTTGTTGTTGTACATTCAATTCACTGTATTGACTGCTACTGAGCAATGTTGCAGCCACTTCGGTTAAATGTTCAGTGGTATTCTTTGTATCGGCAATAGACGATTGAAGT
This sequence comes from Shewanella sp. SG41-4, assembly GCF_014164505.1. Taxonomy (GTDB): domain Bacteria; phylum Pseudomonadota; class Gammaproteobacteria; order Enterobacterales; family Shewanellaceae; genus Shewanella. The sequence continues at coordinate 118 of NZ_JACJFI010000116.1, forward strand.
TTAGACACAAATTGGTTAAACCAGTAAACTAACTGAGCAATTTCATCTTTACCTGCATAGTTAATCCTCGATCGAAGATCACCTTCACCTTCAGAAATATTACGCAAAGACTGAGTCACATTGTCTATAGTATTAATAATGGAGCGATTAACGAGTAGCCCCATAATCACCATTAGCACAGTCGCAATGACACCTATGAGTAAAATGCTATTTTCTGCCTGTTTTGCGCTAGCAATAGTTGCTTGAATACTCTGTTGAAATTGTTCAGATAAAATCGATTTTTTTTCAGAAAATTGTTCAACCAATAATTGATATCGCTTAGCATTTTCCGCAGCCTGACGTTGGATTTTGCTAAAATCGACATCATCTTTAATAAACTCAGCAGCTAAGCTTCGAGCATTATTATAGTAGAGGTTCACGTCTTTATTTAACTGCCGAGATGGATTGGCTTCTTCTGGCAGTAACTCGACGAGTTGGCGTAAATTAGCAGATATTTGCAATACCATGGTATTGGCGATATCTAGCGCATCTTCTTCGCCTGTCGTAATAGCCGACTGGATAGTTTGATCTAATTGTAATATTAGGCCCTGATTTACCGTAGCAAGATTTAATGCAGGATAAAGTTCATTCTGAAGTCCATTTAAGCGCTGTGCATTACTTTGGCCAGTTTGATTATTGATGATAATCGAAATAGCAAATGACACGATAGCGACAAATGTTAGCAGGGCAATTCTATGCCTGATTTTTAAATTAATTAGCTGCATTGGGTCTTTTTGATAATTTAGAGAGGTCTACATTAATGGGGATAATAACAGTTTGAGGTGTGACTTAAAATATTAAGGTTCGTCTTGCGTTGAATAAATTCGGCAAAAAGAGGATAACGATAAGACTCCTGGGGGCTTTAATGTTTATAGCGTTTTAAATGATTTATTTATTAATGATTTTTAAATTTATTATGTTGCAAGACATTGATTTATGGTTATTTATAAGTTGGATTTATATTTTTTTTGATACATTGATAATGTAGTGTGTTTACATTTTTGGGAAGAGGTATAATTTCCTTAAATATATAATTATTGGGTTTAGTGCTTTCTTGATTAACATTAATCTTATTAAGGTTAATTTAAGTTATAGCTCATTCATTCTTGTTATTAATAATTAATGATAGCAGCTTTACATTATGTAAAGCCGCTGTCGTTTTATTGCTAATGGTTTATGGTGTTAGTAACCGATAGCAGCAGAGCCAGCACGTCTTGGATCTGAAGCGCCAAAAAGACCTTGTTCTGTCATCATTATCGATTGAGTGCTACCAATTGACTCTTGTACTTTTACTTTGTGACCTTTGGCTTCAAGTAATGAAATAGTATCGCGATTCAACGTATGCTCCACCCAAATAAAATCAGGTAACCATTGGTGATGCATACGTGCTGCAGCCGTAGCTTCAGCAATGTTTAAGTTATGATCTATTACATTCATTATCATTTGCAGCGTAATATTAATAATTCGCGAGCCACCAGGGCTGCCGGTAACAATGAAAGGTTTACCATCTTTCATCACCATAGTTGGGCTCATGGAGCTAAGAGGGCGTTTATTTCCTTCTACAGCATTGGCTTCACCACCAATTAAACCATAACCATTTGGGGTACCTGGCTTAACTGAAAAATCATCCATTTCATTATTTAATAAAATCCCCGTTCCTTTAGCGACTAAGCCCGAACCATAACTGAAGTTAAGGGTATAGGTGTTAGCAACAGCATTGCCCCATTTATCAATAACCGAGAAGTGGGTAGTTTGATCGCTCTCGTAAGGTGCTAGTTTACCCGGTTTAATTTCACTGCTAGGTGTAGTTTTGTTGACAGCAATTTTGCTAGCAATATCTTTAGCGTATTTTTTGCTAGTTAACTGTTTAACTGGCACGCTAACAAAATCTGGATCGCCCAAATACTCACTACGATCAGCATAAGCATATTTCATGGTTTCGGCCATAAGGTGCAACGTACTTGCGGTATTGTGGCCTAATTTATCAATGGGGAATTGCTCAAGTACATTGAGCATTTCGATAATATGAATACCACCAGAAGATGGGGGCGGCATAGATACCACTTCGTAGCCGCGATAATTACCTCGTACAGGCTCACGCTCAACGACTTTGTAGTTAGCTAAATCAGTTAACGTCATTACCCCGCCAGCATTTTTGATCGCGGAGACAATTTTTTCAGCCGTTTCACCTTGATAAAACCCTTTACTACCATTCTGGGCTATCAACGATAATGACTGTGCTAACTCAGGTTGCTTGAGTAATTCATTGACTTGGTAATTACTGCCGTCGGCATGGTAGAAGATTTCTGCTGAACTTGGCCATTGGGTAATACGAGTTTTAAGACCCGCTAATGAGTTTGATAGATCTGAAGTGACTAATATACCGTCTTTGGCTAGCTTAATCGCAGGCTTGATCACTTGCGCCATTTTCATGGTGCCATATTGTTTTAAAGCCAGTTCCATCCCCATGACTGTTCCAGGCACGCCCACCGCTAAACCATGTTCACGGCTCAGTTTGTCAACGGCATTACCTTGTTCATCAAGAAATATATCTTTATGGGCTTTGGCTGGCGCTGTTTCACGATAATCGATAGCAATGGTTTTATTTTGCTCGGCTAAATGTACTAACATAAAGCCACCACCGCCAATATTACCCGCGCGAGGCAAGGTTACTGCCAGTGCGTATGCCACAGCTACGGCAGCATCAACCGCGTTGCCACCTTGTTTTAAAATATCAACACCAATTTGGCTTGCTAATGCTTCTTGGCTTGAAACCATGCCATGCTTAGCATAGATTGGCTGAGCCGTTGCCATTTCACTAAAGATTGAAGCTTCATTTGCTTGGCTGTCAGCAATATGAAGCGCAGGATAACAAAGTGTGAGTGTTAATGCGGAGCTCAAAAAAAGCGGTGTTAATTTAGGGAATCGTGTCACGATCAATCCTTGGTGTGTTTTGAGAAGATACTGTGATAGAACATGCCACATGATAGCTATAATTGGTATGAGTTTTAGCGGTTGAGTATTAATTATTATAGGGTAGGTGTGGGTGGAACAAACACAAACGCGAGTTTATCAATATAAATTTGTTAATAATATTAGCAATATAGATTCTACAGTATGGAATACCTTTTTTGGTACATCTCATCCATTTACCCGGCATGAATATTTATCCGCTCTGGAAATGAGTCGCTGTGTCAGCGCTGAAACGGGTTGGACGCCGATGCACCTTATGGTAATGGATGACGATAATATTATTGCATTAATGCCGTTATACCTTAAAAGCCATTCTTGGGGCGAATATGTGTTTGATTGGGCATGGGCAGAAGCGTATGAGCGCCATAATATAGGTTATTACCCTAAGCTCGTGAGCAGTATACCTTTCACTCCTACCACAGGGCGTCGTATTGGTATTGACCCAAGGTTAGCAAAACACGATCAACAGCCCTTGATTGACGGTATTCAAACCTATCTGTCACAAACTGTTATTAAACAGGGCTGGTCATCTTGGCATTGTTTATTTACCAATACCGAGCAACATCTTCAGTTTGCACAAGCAGGGGTAATGGAGCGTGTTGGTTGTCAGTTTCATTGGCACAACCAAAACTATGCTGATTTTAATGACTTTCTCAGTACATTAACGTCACGTAAACGCAAAAACATCACTAAAGAGCGGACTTCAGCAAGGCAACAGTTACAGTTCCGATTTATCAAAGGTGATAAGGCGAGTGCAGAGCAATGGCAAGATTTTGTGCGGTGTTATCAAAATACTTATTTAAAGCGTTCGGGTCATAAAGGGTATTTATCGGCAGCATTTTTTGAGCAGATTACAGCAACAATGGGATCTAAAATACGACTATTATTGATTGAAAATAGTGACGCACAATTAGTGGCATCAGCATTATATTTTGTGTCAGACACACATTTATATGGTCGCTATTGGGGAGCGTTAACTGAATGTGACCATGTCCATTTTGAAGCATGTTATTACCAAGGCATTGAGTACGCTATCGCTAATAAATTAAGCGTTTTTGATGCTGGTGCACAAGGTGAACATAAAGTAGCGCGAGGTTTTCGCCCGGTTAAAACTACCTCAAGTCATTTTATTGCTCATGAAGGCTTTAATGATGCTATCGCTGATTTTTGTAAACAAGAACAATCTCATATCGACATTTATATGCAACAAATGTGTGAACAACTGCCGTATAAGTCAATTAATAATACATCAACATAATATGGAGTAATTTACACATCCATTGTTCTTTAATGGTTAGCCTAGTGCTAACCAAATACCAACCAGAATCATCAAGCTTCCGGCGATACGATTCATCCAGCGGATATTATCGCCGCGGCTTAAAAATAACCGTAAGCTTTTACCGCCGCTGGCATAAGCTAGCATCGACACACTTTCGGTGATCATTATAATACTAAGCAAAACGGCGAGTTGTGGCCCAACGGCATTATCAACATTAATAAACGGCGGTAATAGCGAAATCATAAAAGCCCAACCTTTAGGGTTGGCAATCGCGGTAATAAATCCTTGGCTGATTAAGCTCATCCGACTGGCTTTAACTTCAATACCAGTGATGATGGCCATTTTGCCTTTAGCACGCCACATATTAATGCCAATGTAGCCAAGGTAAGCACCACCCACCCACTTAAGAATATCGAACACCTGTGGGTAATTTAGCATGATGCTGGCAACCCCAAGTACTGCTGCAATGGCGACCAACGCCACGCCTACTAATTCACCTAACATCATCCATAAGGTTCTGCGTACACCAATACTCATGCCGAGTGTCATGGCTAAAGTCATGCACATACCGGGGGTGATAGACACAAAAAAGAACGTTGGAATAAACACAGCGAGTACGGCGTAATCTGGCATTAGAAAGGTCTTTGATTAGAATGTAGATGGCAGAGTGTAAAGGCCTAAAATGATAAAAACCAGCAATTTGCTGGTTTTTATGTATCACTTCGTGTTTGTAAAATTACAGTACGCCGCGTTTCATTTGATCGCGTTCGATTGATTCAAATAACGCAGTAAAGTTACCTTCGCCGAAGCCAAGATTATTTTTACGTTGAATGATTTCAATGAAGATAGGCCCAAATAGATTTTTGGTAAAAATTTGCAATAAATAACCGTCATCATCACCATCAACCAAAATCTGGTGATGTTTAATACGATCGTGATCTTCAGTCACCTGTGGCAACTTCTCGAAAATGGTTTCGTAATATTCAGGAATGATATCCAGTGTTTTGATGGAGGTGCCTTCCATTGCATCGAGTGAGGCTACAATATCACGACTTCTAAATGCTAGATGTTGAACACCTGGGCCATTGTATTCACCTAAATATTCATCAATCTGATTTTTGTTATTGCCTTTGCCTTCGTTGATCGGAATGCAGAAACTGCCATCGGGAGAACGCAGTGCGTAAGATATCAATGCAGTTTGAGCACCGCTGATATCGAAATAACGCACTTCAGTAAAACCAAAGATGTCTTTGTAAAAGTTAGCCCATTTTTCCATAGTGCCTTTGTAGACATTATTGGTTAAATGGTCGACTTCCATAAAGCCTTTTTCAGGCGTTACGATCGGCTGCTTTAAATCGACGAAGTCGGTTTGATAGATATTGTGTTGCTCACCAAAAGTGTCAATAAAATAAATCAGACTATCGCCGATACCGTAAATAGCCGGGTAGGGCATGTCTTTATTGGCATCATCGGCTGGTTTTGCACCACGGGCAACGGCTTCTGTAAATGCAAACTGTGCATCTTCTACACGCCAGCCCATTGAACAAATAGCCGGACCATGAGATTTGGCGAATTCTGCAGAAAACCCTGCACGGCCTTTATTCAATAGAAAGTTAATGTCATTTTGTTTGTAGTAAACAATGTCATTATTTTTGGCTTTTTTTAACATCGAAAAACCAAAATCAATGAATACTTGGTGCATGTATTCTGTATCTGGGCTAGCAAATTCGGTGAATTCAATGCCTAACAGGCCCAGTGGATTTAGTTCGCTTGCCATTTTGTTTTCCTTTATTTTATGTCAACACGCAATCACTCTTTGGTGACTTGGGTTAGCTATAAATGTGGTCTTAGTTTTCTAACCAAGAGCGGTTGTAATCATCACTCATGCAATTTTTGACATGAGCGGTTAAATTCAGTGGGGCGAAGGTATCAACCATCACCGCATATTCGTATGTTTCTGTTTTGCCGATAGAGGCTTCTGTGCGACCAGGTTGAGGCCCATGCGGCACACCTTTTTGGTGTAACGTCATATAGCCCGCTTCAATACCTGTACGGCTCATAAAGTCGCCGTCGACGTAATACAAGACTTCATCACTGTCGATATTGTTGTGATAATAAGGTGCTGGTATCGATTTAGGATGAAAATCGTATGGACGTGGTACAAAGTTACAAATGACAAAATTGTGCGCAGTAAACACTAAATGTTCAGACGGCGGCAAATGGATTTTGCCTACTTTTGGCGCATATTCACTGATGTTAAATGCCCAAGGATAAACACAACCATCCCAGCCGACTAAGTCAAATGGATGCCATTGCAGCGTCATTTTTTGGTAGCGCTCACCAAATTTACACATTAACGGAAACGCACCTTTTTCAACCACAGCATCAGCCAAGGTTGGCGTACGAATATCTCGTTCGCAGTAAGGTGCAGACTCCAACATTTGGCCGTATTCGTTTCTAAAATGCTTTGGCACTTCGACCATTGAAGATGATTCAATAACGAATAAGCGCACATTTTGATAATCGTTAAATTTAAGTTGGTACGTGGTCCCGCGTGGAATAATTAAGTAATCCCATTTTTTGGTATCAATGACGCCGTATTCACTCAACAGTTGGCCTTCACCTTCGTGAATAAACACCACTTCGTCAGCATAGGCATTACGATAAAACTCATTGGTATCTTCAGTCACCTTCGCGGTGTACATGGCGACATCATTATTGAAAAAAATTTTATTTCGGGCGCTAAAAAAGTTGCCTTGGCAGTCGGCTTGACGTGAGTCTAATTTGTAATTTTGAATTAATGAGTCTTGCCATTGTTCACCATGCGATAAAGAGTAAGGTTGAACGTCTATCGCTTTGGTTGGCATATTATGGTGATATTTATTCGAATAAATATTTGAAAAACCATGGGTAGAAAATAATTCTTCACGGTACAACTCGCCATTGTCTTTTTCGAAGGCAATGTGGCGTTTGGTCGGGATCTGACCTTGCTTAACATAGAATGGCATCTGATTGTCCTATGGTGAATCGACTGTGAGTGTCGTAGCGTTTATGTTATTAGTTGTTATGGCCTAATTGCATAGGGCAAACCAATATGTGATCTAACTAACAATTTAGTGGTAAAGATCAACAAAAAAAAGAATAATAAATAACTTAACTCAATCTATTTTTTAGATTGTTATGTTAGCTTTACATTTGTGTATGGATAACGGGACAGTGGAAATCTTATGCGAATAGATATCGATGCCTTTAATGTACTGCAAGTACTTGTTGAAGAAGGAAGTTTTGCAAAAGCTTCGGAGCGATTGCACAAGGCACAATCGGCAGTAAGCTATCAGGTTAAAAAACTGGAGCAACATCTGGGGGTGACATTATTTAATCGAGATCATTATCGAGCGGAATTAACACCCGAAGGGAAGGTTATTTTGGCCGAAGGGCAACGGCTATTGCAACATTTAGCCAATATTGAGCATCTTGCCAGTCGCTTTAGTCAGGGGTGGGAACCTAAGCTTGAGTTAGTCATCGACGGTGCTTTACCGATGGAGCCGATCATGACCGCGCTTAAGCGTATGTCAGAACACAATATACCGACTAAAGTACAACTTAATATGGAGTTTTTAGGCGGAGTACAGCATCGCTTTGAGCGCGACCAAGCAGACTTAATGCTGGTTAAGGATTATCGTACTGGCCCCTCGTATCATCCTAAACCGTTACCTACGATTACCAGTGTGCTAGTGGCGTCATCACAACATCCATTAAGTCTACTTAAGGAAATTAGTTTACCTGAGTTACAACAACATGTTGAGTTAACCATTGAAGATTCATCTCCTGGTAAACGTGATCGCGATGAAATGCAGTTTGGCGGCGATAAAGTCTTTTATTTGTCGGGCTTTATCATGAAAAAAAATGCCTTACTAAAAGGCTTAGGTTTTGGTTGGATGCCGGATTTTTTAATTGCCGAAGAATTACATCAAGGGCAACTTATTGAAGTTGATTTTATTGGCGGTAATCGGTTTAGCTTTACACCGCAATTAGTCTCCACACTTGAACGTCCGCTTGGGCGAGCAGGGCAGTTATTTACCGAACTTATTTTAGAAGAATTTGCTCAATATCAATTACAGCATCAATCAGGATTGAGCGGTGCAGGTTTAGGTTAACGATGGACACAAATCGGTAAACGAATGCAGTGGCAACAGAATTTGGTTACAGAATATTGAAATGTTGTCGTGTTAAATAGCTGATCATTTTGTTACCTTAAATCATCCATAATAAATAATGCCTTAATACCGAACAGGGCAACTGCAAACATTAAATAAATTTTTAAGGAATGAAAATGAGCATGAAAAGTCATGAAGTTGATTATGAAATTATCGGTTCTAGCATGCAGCTGGTTGAAGTTGAATTAGACCCAAATGAGTCTGTGATTGCTGAAGCGGGGGCGATGACTTACCTTGAAGAAGACATTATGTTTGAGGCCAGAATGGGTGATGGCTCTGAGCCGGAATCCGGTTTTTTTGGCAAACTACTTGGTGCTGGTAAACGAGCTATTTCGGGTGAGGGTATTTTTATGACTCATTTCACCAATCAAGGCCAACAGAAACGTAAAGTGGCATTTGCTGCACCATTTCCTGGCACCATTTTGGCGATAGACTTAGCTCAACATCAAGGCGAACTAATCTGTCAAAAAGACAGCTTTTTAGCGGCTGCTTTAGGTACGCAAGTCACGATGAAGTTTAACAAGCGATTAGGAACCGGTTTTTTTGGTGGTGAAGGATTTATTCTACAGAGCCTCAAAGGTGATGGCATGGCGTTTGTGCATGCAGGTGGAACACTGATTAAAAAAGAATTACACGGTGAGACTTTGCGTGTAGATACTGGTTGTTTAGTTGGATTCACTCCCGGGATTGATTATGACATTCAGCGTGCAGGCTCTTTAAAGTCGATGGTATTTGGCGGTGAAGGTTTGTTTCTTGCGACCTTAAAAGGTCATGGGACAGTGTGGTTACAAAGCTTACCGTTTTCCCGTATGGCTGACAGAATTATTGCTCACGCACCTTCAAGTGGTGGTAAAGATCAAGGTGAAGGTTCAGTGCTTGGCGGAATAGGCCGTATGATTAACTAACACTGGAATGCGTGATTTTATCACTGTGCCGTTGGTATTCGAGCTCAGACTATTACAGCAAATTGTATTGGCTTAGTCTGAGCTGTCTTTAGGAGACTTTTAGAATGTTTACTGGTCGGCTGACGAGCTGGTCTGTTTTAACTTAAGGTTACCCATGTAAGGTAATCAATCTAACGTTATTATTCTAGGTTGTTAGTTGCATAATATGTTGGTATTGCAACGGTGTGACGGGCTGAACACTCAAGCGGGCACCTTTAGCCACTAGTACCATATCTTGTAGCACGGGATCAGATTTCAATTGCTTCAAGCTCACTGGTTTAGAGAATTTGGCCATAAATTGAATGTCGACTTGCCACCAACGAGGTTTATTGGCGTCTGATTTAGCATCAAAATACGGTGAACGGTTATCAAAAGCACTGAAATCAATTTGAGCATCGCTGCTAATTTTTGCTAAACCAACAATTGCAGGTATTTTGCAACTAGAGTGATAAAACAACACTACATCACCCAATGCGATTTGATCACGAATATAGTTACGCGCTTGATAGTTACGAATACCTTGCCAAGCAACGGTTTGCTGCTCACTCATCTGTAGATTATCAATACTAAAATCGTCTGGTTCAGACTTCATTAACCAATAGTTCATGTGATCCCATTACTGCCTTTAAAGAGGCTGAATAACCTTTCAATGCTTAAGAATGGCAATGTACACGTTGCAGATACGATTAGGCAAATAAAAAGCCGACAGCATTATGCTATCGGCTTTTATAACAGAGGTATTTCAACGATAATTAATCAATGTTAATAAGTCGGTTTGGCAATAACAGTTTGACCAATAGGGGTTAAACTTAATAAGGCCAATTTAAGATGTTGTAAAGCGAAAGGAATACCTATAATCGTTACAAAACAAGCCAGAGCATGAACTAGATGACCAATCGCGAGCCAAATACCAAAACATAAAAACCATATAACATTGCCCACTAAACCTAACGTGCCAGTGCCAATATCTTCTTGGCCGGAAATGTGTTTTCGGTTAACGGTTTCTTGTCCAAATGGCCAGAAAGCAAGTTCGCCAATGACAAAACAAGCACGACCAAATGGTATGCCAATGATGCTAATAAAGCACAATAGCCCTACAAACCACCAAGCTAGACCCATGACAAAACCACCCATTAAAAACCAAGCAATATTAAAGATTAAGCGTAAAAGTGACATTTTCAATCCTATCAATAGTCAATATTACTTAATATATAGCCATATTCATGCCATGTTTTTAACTAACTGATTCTTATGAATTAAAGATTGTTTTTATACTGTGTAGTTAATGTAATGTGATGATTAATGCAAATGAATCGATGAGATTTATCATTTTTTAGTTAAAATGCTCATATTACAGTTGATTGAGACAATTTATGTTTTCGATAAGCCCAGTACAAGCGATGAACTTTGATGGACACAACATCTATATTAAACGAGATGATTTATTGCATAGTGATTTTAGTGGTAATAAAGCGCGTAAATTTTATCATTTTTTACATCATGATTATTCACATGTTACCCAGCTCGTGGCTTCGGGCTCGGCACAAGCAAACTCATTATACTCGTTGTCTGTACTGGCAAAGCAACAAGGGTGGAAATTCGATTACTATGTAAGCCATATCAGTGATTTTTTGTTACAACACCCTCAGGGCAATTATGCCGCAGCGATACTAAATGGTGCCAATATCATTAATGTTAGTCATTTGGATGATGCCGAAAATCTTGTCGGTATGCATTTAGACGATGCAATGCAATGTATTGTGTCATCGGACCCAAACTACACTGATAAAAATCAAATACTTTTTATTCCTGAAGGTGGACGGTGTGAATATGCCGAAACCGGGATCGCGCAACTAGCAACGGAAGTGATTCAATGGGCGCAAGATCAACATAAAAATAATCTACAAGTATTTTTACCATCAGGCACGGGAACTACTGCTGTTTATTTAAATAAGCAAATTATCCAACAACTGGCTCAATTAGCATTAACGGAAGTTCTTATCATTGAGGTATTAACTTGCAGTACCGTTGGCGGGGACGAATATTTACGTCAACAATTTGCGAAATTAGTTGATGAGATTTATTTTCCTAAAATTATTAATGATGGTCATAAATATCATTTTGGAAAATTATCACGACGTTGTTTTGATATGTGGAACACAGTATGCCGGTCGGGAATTGAATTTGAATTATTGTACGATCCGGTTGGTTTCTTAGTGTTACAACATTATTTAAATAATAATACTGTTAATGCAACCGATATTCTCTATATACATCAGGGGGGGGTATTGGGAAATAAAACGATGTTACCAAGATACCAACGAAAATTTTCTGACACTGTTTGATTAAAGAGTAAATGCAGGTCTTATTATTCATTTTAAAATTAAAATGATAAAGATATGTTGTTTTTCAGAGGTTTAGCTTGGTTTTTGACGCTGAGGGATAATTTGACATTGTGTAGAAGAGTTATTTATTTTGCTCTGCTTTAATAAACATCGGTAAGTGAGAGGAGGATACCGAGAAATGAGTTTATTAAATAACAGAGCAAATGATTAA
>NZ_JACJFI010000117.1 GCF_014164505.1 Shewanella sp. SG41-4
GTTAGATTTATTAACACTAACTATATTAGTGAGTCTTTATGAAAATAAATCAGCGACACATGTTTCTAGAATATTAGACGTACCTGCTTCAAAGATAAGTCGTTGTTTGCACACTGCAAGACTCATATTTGGTGACGAGCTGTTTATTAGGCGGAAATATGGATTAGTACCCAACGATTTTGCGGGTAAAATTTATCCCATTGCTAAAGAAATAGTAGACTGTGCTAAGCATTTTAATCGACTTAATAGTGCCGAAAAATCGCATAATCGTTACTTTGAATTAGTCATTCCTGGCATGATTGCCTACGCTTATCCGCGAGCATTGATGAAATCCATTAAACAAAACAATAAAAACATCCATATTAATGTGAGCAGTTGGAATAGCCATTCTCTGGAAAGTGTGACTAGCGATCCACACAGTATTGTAATGTGTTGTTGTAAAGGCCCTGAAGAAATTCTCTGTTTTGACCAGAAATTACAGGTTGAAGTGCTTGCAACAATGAACCGACAATACTTGTTAAGCTGCAGAAATCACCCCATTTTAAAGCAAGACATTACTCTAGAAACCATTTCGACATACCCATATATCAATACGCTTATTGGCATTCAAGCACCAATACTTAACCCATTTCAGGAATATTGCCAATCTAAGGATTTGTCTCTTAATACTGAAATGACCATTACCAGCGTGTCTTCTTTATTTGATTACCTCTCAGATTGTAAATCATTAGCTGTAACCCCCTATAAAGCGGTGTATGACATGTTAGATGAAGACTCCGGTTTACATGCTTGTCAGTTATCGGAATACGAATGTAATCGTCTTTTTGAGGTTGTAGAGCCATTAAAATTGGTCTTGATTACTCATCCGAGTGCTGACAATGAAGATGCTGTATGGTTAAAACAACAAATTCGAGAATTAACCCACGAACTTATTTAATATAAACCCGTTGAATGAAGGTTATTATTATTTTTCAATGAAAAATTTATAGTGATTTTTTCATGGTGAAGATGGTATTGGGTTTGTTAGTTTTTGTTTATTTTAATTATTTTTGTTGATATTTGGTTTGTTAATATGTGATTTATTGATATTTAGTTTTTTTAGCTTTAACTTATTTAAATTTAGATGTTACTTACCCTTAACGATATAAAATGTATTTTTGCAGTTTGAAGGAAGGATGTTGGCATTAGTAACGTTAAATTAAAATGCAGATTATGTATTTTACATTGTTAACTTTATCAAGTGGAGCATCTGTTATTTATTGGCGTGGCGTTAATGTACAAATCGTTTGCTGTATATTTTACTGATAGATTTTTTACAATATCAGCTACACTCAGTTAGCACCTCGTTTATTCTATAGCGTTGCAGGAGGCTATTAGGGGCAACGTCTATCAGTGTTAGTCTCTGCATCAGTATCGATGCTTATCCCCAGATTGAGTCAAAAGCAAAAGTTCGCGGCCAACAACCCTGTCGAAAAATTCTCCATAATGATCAGTTTTCAGGGGCTTTATTTATTTATTCACGTTAAGCTAATCTTCTAGTCTTGTATCGCGTTAGCGTGATCAGTGCAGCACAAGGAGATGATGTGAGCACAACCGAATCTATCAGTATCACTACCACTAACACCAAAACCAAATCATTTTTAGCTGGTGCACTTGCCGTTATGCCGTTAACGATAGCCGTGATCCCTTGGGGGATTTTAGCGGGCTCGTTTGCTTTAGAAGTTGGCCTTACGCCATTAGAAAGCCAAGCGATGTCGGCCATTATCTTTGCTGGCAGTGCCCAGTTAGTTGCGCTCGGCATGATAAAAGCGGGTATTGGTATCGGCAGTATTTTAATCACCACCTTATTGATCACCTCTCGGCATTTGCTGTATGCCATGGCCATGCGCACCCATATTAGCCCGTTGCCACTTAAATGGCGTTTAGGATTAGGTTTTTTACTCACCGACGAACTTTTTGCCATCGCTAATCAAACTCATAGTGGCGATAAACTGGCGCAACATCAGTTTGATCGTTGGTATGCTTTGGGAGGTGGGTTAACTTTTTATGTCGGTTGGAATATTGCCACGCTATTAGGGATTATTGCTGGAGAATCGATAGATAATTTAGACAAGCTCGGGCTCGATTTTGCCATCGCCGCTACGTTTATCGCGATAGTCGTGCCTACAGTGAGAAAACCATCCATTTTAATCTGCGTGTTGGTGTCACTTACGCTAGCGGTAGTGTGTTCGGTATTTGCTATTCAAGCTGGGCTTCTTATCGCAGCAATATCGGGCATGGCCGCTGGTATGGCATACGCCAAACTTACCGGTGAAACTAGTGGTTTTGATTCGAATAAGAAGGAAGAGTCAATATGATCTGGCTGATTATTATATCGATGGCTCTGGTGGTATTTTCGAGCCGGCATATTTTGTTAGAGCCGAAAATCCCCATTCGGTTGAGCAAAAACACCTTGGTTTTTTTAAGCTATTCAGCCCCAGCAGTACTCACCGCCATATTAGCGCCAATAGTGTTTACGCCCGAGGGCAACTTAGACATTAGCTTGAGTAACAGTTATTTGATTTGTGCTGTGGTGGCGACCATTTTAGCGATAGTAACCCGTAATACATTGCTGACCACTGTACTCAGTATGGGCTTGTTTTTTATCATCTTCTAATGCTTGAGTTTATGCTCATAAAGGTGATTTATTTGCTTTGGTGAACATGATTAATATCATTTTTTGAGCAGTAAACCGCAACTCAGATATCGGGCGATAAATTTGGAATAAATGCTTTTCAGGCACGACCACAATACTGTTAAGCGTTTTATTGTCGATTGCATTGATAAGTTTGTTGCTTACATTGTCATTGAGATCAACATCCAAACCGCTAATGTTGAGATCGCCTTCTACAGCGTAGGCCATGACCCATTCACATACTCTGGAGGTGAGTTGCCCTTGTTGGCTTAGTATTTCAACATGACTGTTTAATACCGCTTGGCGAGTAATAATATTTAAATCAACAATCTCACTGTCAATTAATTCCCCCCTAGTGGCTAATCCTCCGTCAAATGAGACGCAGGCCAAGGGCGTAATTAAGTCATCACAAAGGGCAATGGGTTTATCCACCGTCTCACTCATATAATGTAATCGAATGCCGCTACCAGACAGTAATACTAAATGACGTTGATAGCCGGGAAAAGATGAAAATGGCCCATTAGCAATGACTTTAGACATACTTACTCGCCAGTCGAAATGCTGAATGCTTCCGCCTTCATTGATGGCTAATTGTGTCGTGGAACCTAAACCGTTTTTCCATGGCACAAGAGTAAAGGCTGTGGGCGATATAATATGGTGCATAGGTTTGTTTTATATGATTTTTGATTATCAACCAAGTTTACGTCAATACAGCATCAGCGCAAAGCGGGAGATGCTGACGTTGGCTAAAATGATAAATTGTGAGTCTCATTGATTGTTACCTGACAACCCCCATTGCAATAGATTAGAATACCTATCAAATAATTCAGTAGCGAGTGGATTGATGCACGTACATATTTTAGGAATTTGTGGCACGTTTATGGGCGGTTTAGCCCTACTTGCCCGCGCAATGGGCCACAAAGTGACCGGCAGTGATGCCAACGTTTACCCGCCAATGAGCACCCAGCTTGAGCAACAAGGTATCGAGTTAATCCAAGGTTTTGATCCAGCCCAATTAGGCAAAGAAGGCGACAATCAACCAGACTTAGTGGTTATTGGTAACGCCATGAGTCGTGGTAACCCGTGTGTAGAAGCGGTACTAAATCGCGGCATAAAATATACATCTGGGCCGCAGTTTTTGTCTGAACATATTTTGCAAGACCGTTGGGTATTAGCGGTGTCGGGTACTCACGGTAAAACCTCTACTTCCAGCATGCTCGCGTGGGTTTTAGAGTACTGCGGCTACGAGCCGGGTTTTTTAATTGGCGGCGTGCCGCAAAATTTCGGTGTGTCAGCTCGTTTAGGTAACTCAGTGTTTTTTGTTGTCGAAGCCGACGAATACGACAGTGCCTTTTTTGATAAACGGTCTAAGTTTGTTCATTACCATCCTCGCACCCTAGTGATCAATAATCTTGAATTTGATCATGCCGATATTTTTGCCGACTTAGCGGCGATCCAACGCCAGTTTAATCATGTTATTCGTACAGTGCCGGGCGAGGGTAAAGTGATTTGGCCTAGCGATGTTGAAGCAGTACAACAAGTGATTGATATGGGCTGTTGGAGCGAGCAAGAAATTTATTCTAAAGCCACAAGTTTAGCCAGCGATTCAGCTCAACAAGGTGAACCAAGTGCTTGGCAGTCGCGTACTATTGCCGACGATGGTCATGAATTTGAAGTGCTGTTTAAGGGCGAGTCGCAAGGAATAGTAAACTGGGCATTAATAGGTCAGCATAATATTGAAAATGCCATAATGGCAATAGCAGCTGCTCGTCATGTGGGTGTGGCACCAGGTCATGCTATTGAGGCATTGGCACAATTTAGCCCACCAAAGCGCCGTTTAGAGCTATTAGCGACTGTGAATGGTGTGTCTGTTTATGACGACTTTGCTCATCATCCCACCGCTATTGCCACTACTTTACAAGGCTTACGGGCTAAAGTCGCTTCCAGCGACAATGCTAATGGCAACATTATTGTGGTGTTAGAGCCCCGCTCAAACACCATGAAAAGCGGAGTGCATAAAGATACGCTAGCTAACTCAATGGTATTAGCCGATGTGGGCTACTTATACCAAGCAGACAATATTGACTGGGACATCAAAGCCAGTATGGCTAATGCGCCAATCCCTGTGACTGTGTTTAACAACATTGAAGATATTATTAGCGCAGTTGCCGCTACCGCAAAGCAAGGTGATACCGTGGTTATTATGAGTAATGGTGGCTTTAATGGTATTCACCAAAAAATGATTAAGGCTTTAGCTTAACGGCTTCAGTGAATAAAGGGGACAACATGGCCTACGCCAAAAAAGCCAAAGCAATTAGTCTAGCCTGGACGGGTGCCTCGGGCGCGCCATATGGTATTAAATTGCTTGAATGTTTGTTAGCGGCCGATTATCAAGTATTTTTAATGATATCCAGTGCCGCACGGGTAGTGTTAGCCACTGAGCACGGTTTGCAATTAAGCGCTAATCCTGGCAAAGCGCAAACGCAATTACTCGAACAACTGCATAATCCCGATGAACCATTAAAAGGTGAATTAGTGGTATTAGGCAAAGATGAATGGTTTTCGCCGCCAGCATCTGGCAGCGCGGCACCAAAACAAATGGTCATTTGCCCGTGTTCAACCGGCACATTAGCTGCTGTCGCGACTGGAATGAGTAATAATTTGCTCGAAAGAGCAGCAGACGTAGTATTAAAAGAGCGTGGGCAGTTAATCCTTGTTCCGCGAGAAACTCCTTTTAGTGCCATACACTTAGAGCATATGTTAAGCCTAACGCGTAATGGTGCGACCATCATGCCAGCGGCACCCGGCTTTTATCATAATCCCAAATCGGTACAAGATCTGGTAAACTTCATGGTTTCCCGAATACTTGATCATTTGGGCATAGAACACGACTTAACGAGTCGCTGGGGATATGGACATACCCAGTCACACGACATCGACAATTGAGAGATTTATGAAGCACACCATTGAAATGATGATTTCTGAACAAGAAATCAATAAAACCCTAGACCAGTTAGCTGAACGTATTAATGCCCATTACGCCGACAGTGAACGCTTATTAATGGTTGGCCTTTTAAAAGGTTCAGTAGTGTTTATGGCCGATTTATGTCGCCGTATTAAAGGCCATGTTGAAATCGATTTTATGTCTGTATCGAGCTACGGTAACACCATGAACAGCTCGCGTGATGTGAAAGTGCTTAAAGATGTACAGTCTGACATCGCCGGTCGTGACGTATTAATCGTTGAAGACTTAATCGACTCAGGTAACACCTTAAACAAAGTGCGCGAGATGTTATTACTGCGCGAGCCAAAAAGCCTAGCGCTTTGTACGTTATTAGATAAACCTGAACGTCGTGAAGTAGACGTTTATGTCGACTTTATTGGTATTACCATCCCAGACGAGTTTATTGTGGGTTACGGTATCGACTACGCAGAGCAGTATCGCAACTTGCCTTACATCGCTAAAGTTGTGCCACTAGATTAAGCAAACATCATTTTATAAACTCCCACCGATGTGGGAGTTTTTTTTCATTGTAAGTTGAGGATTTCAATATGGCCGATAACGCCAATGCATTGGTGATCGAAAACCTTAAAAAAACCTATAAAGGTGGCGTAGAAGCCGTTAAGTCGATCAGTTTGACGGTAAAGCAAGGTGACTTTTTTGCCCTGCTTGGCCCTAATGGTGCGGGTAAATCTACCACCATCGGCATTATCAGCTCATTGGTACAGAAAACCGCAGGTACAGTGTCTGTATTTGGTTTTGATATTGATAAGCAACTCGAACATGCCAAGTTATGTATTGGGTTAGTGCCGCAAGAATTTAATTTTAATCAGTTTGAAACCGTGCAACAAATAGTGGTTAACCAAGCAGGTTACTATGGGGTACCAAAAGCGGTTGCATTACAACGTGCCGAAAAGTACTTAACCCAACTCGATTTATGGCAAAAGCGTCACGCCCAAGCCCGCGAACTGTCTGGCGGTATGAAACGCCGTTTAATGATTGCCCGCGCGTTAATGCACGAACCTAAATTATTGATTTTAGATGAGCCAACAGCTGGGGTCGACATTGAACTGCGCCGTTCAATGTGGGAGTTTTTAAAGCAAATCAACAAACAAGGCGTGACCATTATTTTAACCACTCACTACCTTGAAGAAGCTGAAATGCTGTGTCGCACCATTGGTATTATCGATACCGGTTTGCTGGTGGAATGCACCACCATGAAGGCATTATTGAGCAAGCTAGATGTTGAAACCTTTATTTTCGATTTACGACACGATTTGGACGTAGCACCAATGCTCACCAATATGAATTGCCGCTTAACTGACGCACATACGTTAGAGGTGGATGTGGCAAAATCGAACAACATTAATGAATTATTTACCCAGTTGACCGCCGCCAATATCGAAGTGTTGTCGATGCGCAACAAAGCTAACCGCCTAGAAGAATTATTTGTAGAGCTGGTTGAAAAAGCCAAGGAGTCAACATAATGAACAGTCTATATTTTGTGGCTTTTAAAAGTATTTTAACCAAAGAAATTAATCGCTTCACCCGTATTTGGATCCAAACGCTAGTGCCGCCAGCCATCACCATGACATTATATTTTTTAATTTTTGGTAATTTAGTCGGCAGCCGTATCGGAGAAATGGGCGGCGTTACCTACATGGAGTTTATCGCGCCAGGTTTAATCATGATGTCGGTGATAACCAGCTCATATTCTAATGTAGCCTCATCGTTTTACAGCGCCAAGTTTCAACGCAACATTGAAGAAATCATGGTGGCCCCAGTGCCACATTACGTGATGATAGCCGGTTACGTTGGTGGCGGCGTCGCCCGTGGTCTAAGTGTTGGTTTAATTGTTACCACAGTGGCGATGATGTTTGTTGATATCTCGTTACATCATGTTGGCTTGGTCGTGCTAACCATGTTTTTAACCTCAGTGTTATTCTCACTCGGTGGGCTAATTAATGCGGTATTTGCCAAAAGCTTTGACGACATCAGTATTATCCCGACATTCATTCTCACGCCATTAACCTACTT
Organism: Shewanella sp. SG41-4; assembly: GCF_014164505.1. Classification (GTDB taxonomy): domain Bacteria; phylum Pseudomonadota; class Gammaproteobacteria; order Enterobacterales; family Shewanellaceae; genus Shewanella. Next base: position 7,713 of record NZ_JACJFI010000117.1, read on the forward strand.
AGGTGGGGTATTTTACTCGTTATCGTTATTGCCACCTTTTTGGCAAGGTGTATCGGGCTTAAACCCTGTGGTGTATATGATCAACGTATTCCGCTATGGTTTTTTAGGTTTTGCTGACTTAAGTGTACCGTTATCCATCGCCATTATGGTTGGTTTTTGTGTTAGCTTGTGGACACTGGCTTACTATTTAATATCGCGTGGAATTGGTTTGCGCAGTTAAGACGACCTTGCTGATAGCGCAATAGCATTACACATAAAGGGCTCAAAAGAGTCCTTTTTTGTCGGTGTTATCTAAAAGGGATCGTCGGTGTTGATTTGAATGCAGTCTGAGTCACTTTTTGTTGTTAACTATAATCCATTGGGCTTTGTACACCGGTTTGGTGTAAACCAGCTACATGAGTATAAATTTGGGTCGTTTTTACATCGGTATGGCCTAATAGCTCCTGTACCGTTCTAATGTCGTGCCCACGCCTAAGTAAGTTTGTCGCAAAAGAATGCCTAAAAGTATGGGCGGTAATGCGTTTCGTGATAGTCGCTTTCTGAACTGCTTTTTTTAATGCCTTTCTAAATGTTGTTGGATCAATGTGGTGTCGACACAGATACCCATTAATTGGGTGTGACACACAGTGAATCGAAGGAAAAAGAAATTGCCAATGTAATTGTTTGGCGCTTGTTCCAAACTTTTTGAGTAAGCTAGGAGGTAAAGAAGCCATCCCTAATCCCTGAGATAAATCGTGAGCATGAGTCTCTCGCACGTGGCACATTTGCTGCTGTATGGGATCAATGGCTATTTTAGGTAAAATACAAACCCTATCTTTTTTACCTTTACCTCTAAATATAAAAAGTGTGCGATTTTCAAAATCGATATCCTTAAGCCTAATGCTTCACTTAACCTCAACCCCGCACCATATAATAAACTGCCTATTAGCTGATATTTCCCTTGTAAATGATCAATGACTTGCTTGGCTTCTGCATCATTTAATACCTGAGGAATACGTGTTGGTGCTTTAGCATAAGGAAACTGCAAATTGTCTGTATTGATGGCTAATACATGTTTAAACGCAAAAACCAGCGCGCAAAGCGCCTGCTGTTGCGTACTGCTAGACACTCGCCGCTCGTTTGCTAGAAAACATAAAAACTGTTCAATGTGCTTAGGTAAAATATACTTTGCAGCAGTAAACTTAAAATATCTTATAAAATAACGGTTCCAATAAAGGTATGACTTTTCAGTTTGGTAGCTGTAATGCCTTACTCTAATTTGTTGTCTAATTGCTTCTATATATCCCGATCCCGCCATCACTTCCCCCTTTATGTTACTTATACTGTTCATCCATACAGTTATAATGGGTTTTGAATGAATTACCATAAAATGTGTACAAAAATCAAACTAAAGTGCTAGATATGAATAAACAGATAAAACCTAATCTATTGATATTAGGCGATTAATATTTTTAGCATTTAATTTCGACACTTTTAACGCGCAATCGAAGTTTTATATCGGAAGTTAAGGGTCATTAAATTGCTTTACTTCAATGAGATACAAAATGTAGGATGATATAAATCAATAACTTAAACGGGCGGCTTTATCGGTCGAGCCGTTCAATAAGCTGTTGAACTAAGCCGCTGCGCGGAGCCCAAAAGCCTGTCATTTGCACCACACTTACCTCAGTGGATTTCCCACTATCAAGGAGGTAAGTCATGTTAGTACACACTCAATTATTCCATGATGAAATTACGCTTAGGCGTTACTCTGAGCGAACCCGCAAAGCGTATCTATATGCCATTACTAAACTGGCAGAGCATTATCATCAGTCGGTTGATACCATCAGCGATACGCAGTTAAGTGATTATTTCCGCTATTTAAACCTTGAAAGGCAACTATCAAGAGCGTCCATTCAGCTTCAGCTGAATGGTATTCACTTTTACTTTGAACACATTTTAAAGCGGCAATTTAGGATTGATGTGTGTTTACCTCGTCCCAGTCAAAAGCTGCCACAAATGCTCAGTAAACAAGATATTGGCCAGTTATTGCAGCACTGTCCCAATCAGAAATATCACACCATGATAGCGCTGTGCTATGGCTGTGGATTACGGGTCAGTGAACTGGTAAATCTTAAAGTCAGTGATATTGATGGTCAGCGGCAGTTACTCAAAGTGTGTCAGGGCAAAGGTGCTAAAGACCGTTTAGTTATCATCTCACCCTCACTGCTTAATTTATTGCGCCATTACTGGCTTAAGTATCATCCTCAAACGTGGCTTTTTGATGTGCATTACCATGGCAACACCTACCCGTTAGATGTGTCAACCGTGCGTAAAACCCTCAAAAAAGCGGCGTTAGCCGCAGGGGTTACCAAACCTTGCAGCCCGCACAGCTTGCGCCATGCCTATGCGACACATCAATTGGCCGCAGGTATGCTACTTAATCAACTCCAGCATCAGCTGGGTCACAAAAGTATTAAAACCACCGAGCGATATCTGCACTGGTCGCCAGAGCTTGGGCATAAAGGGGGCGATTTACTCGCTGACTTGGGGTGATGATATGGCGCATTATCACTTGAGTGACATACTGCAAACCCATTACGGTCACTATCAACAACATCATCACCTGAGTCAGCAACAGCGTTTGGTGTGTCAGCGTATCTTAGCTTGCCGTACTGCAGCACTCGGTCAACAGCAGTGGCAATGTAATCAATGCCACTATCAGCAAAGCGTGTTCTGCTCATGCCGAGATAGGCATTGTCCACGCTGCCAAGGTAAGCAAACCCAAGCATGGATAGAGAAGCAGCAACAGCAAGTGCTGCGTTGTCGCTATTTTCATTTGGTGTTTACCTTGCCCCATGAGCTCAACGCGCTCACCCATACTGATGAGCAGGCAAAGCGTGTGTACAGCGCCTTGTTCGAAGCCGTTTGGCAAACCTTAAGCCGATTTGGCATGACCCGTAAACACTTACAAGGTCAGTTAGGGTGCACTGCGGTACTGCATACATGGGGGCAAACCTTAACGCAGCATATCCACTTACACTGTTTAATCCCAGGCGGAGTGGTCACTGAGCAAGGTCTGTGGCGTGGAGTTAAATCAGACTATTTATTTCCTGTTAAGGCGGTCTCAACCGTGTTCAAAGCTAAGATGCTGGCTGCTCTGCGCCAGCGTGAACTCACTATTCCCGACGCTAATAACCTCATCAATAAGACGTGGTGCGTATACAGTAAAGCGTGTTTGCATAAAGCTGAAACCGTAGTGGCTTATCTTGGACGTTACACCCGAAAAGGCATGCTGCATGAATCACGGCTTAAGGCGGTCACCAAAGAGCGTGTTGATATCAGCTACACCGACTATATCGATAACCAACGTAAAATCATGCAACTGGCTCCTGAAGAACTCATTAGGCGGTACTTATTGCATGTACTGCCTAAAGGGGTGATGCGGGTAAGGCATTTTGGTTTTTTAGCCAACAGCTGTCGGCGTAAAAGGCTCGCCAAAATTAGAGAGCAACTGGGGAGTAAAGCGAATGACATCCCAGCAGCAATCACCGACACATTAGGCCACTGGTGTTGTCCACAGTGCGCCAATGGGCGGCTAATGTTTATGGGACTGGTGCCACTGCTAACGATGTTAGCGCGTGAAGCGCAGTTGAAGCTGTCAGGTTAGTCAGATTAAGTGGGGGAATGTCAGCAAATAAAGCAGACTTAGCTAATCTTGGATTGGGTGGGACGATGGCACACGATTTGGTATCGAGAAATCAGTAAATAAGGCAATAATCGAGCAATGAAAAAAAGATGAAAGCCAACAAAGTCCACCTTAAAAGGTGTAATCAGAACAGACGATTAGCCGAAAGGTTGTACAAGATACCACTACCGTTAAAAAGCAAATTCCTATAGCATAAACTATACCGATTAATATGGATGTGGCATCGGCCAAGTCCAACAAGCGATTTATGCTTTGCAAACAGCGCAACGCATAAATACTAAAACGTTAGCAGGCACCACTTGTTCTAATTTAAAAGTGCTTGGTTAATTTTATTTCTCACATCAAAGGATTGGTGCTTTTCTCTTTTTCTTCCTTTTTTGTGGCAAGGTTTGTTTTTTAAATTGCTTGGTAAACATTCTATGTTATTGTTTATCAATTAAAGTTTAATGGCGAAGTGGTGCGGTGTTTATTGTTTCTCACTTCCATCAATTAACTATTTATGTGTTTGTTGGTTTAAGCGTTCTTAATTAACGCTTCTGCTAACACATATGAGCCTCCCGCCAGTCAATAGGCGAGCCTAACTTATTTGACTGCTTTTGCAGTCAAATTAAAATCAATCAACAAATTCATCTACTTCGTCTGTCATTTAGCTGTCAAATCATCGTTTACAGCAAACACATAT
>NZ_JACJFI010000118.1 GCF_014164505.1 Shewanella sp. SG41-4
AGCAGAAGCATTCAAGTGATGTGATAATTCAAAATCGATAAAACCAGAAGCGCCAGGAAGCATGACATTATCTTGAAACGAAAAACGTAAACTTGGTGCGGTATCTACTATTATCGAAGCACTGGCAGATGGACTTTTGCTAGAAACACTATTACCGCCAATAGTTGCTATTATTTGCTGTGCAGTAAAATAATAACTACCAGAATTTAATCCCTCGCTAAGAGTTAAACCTACATCAAAAGAACAAGACTCACTCGCTGCAAGAGTGATAGCAGATAGATCGACATTGAAAGAGTCAATCGTAGGTGACGAAATAGCACTAATTCCTGACCCATTACAAAAATTAGAGCCTGGTAAAGTCGTAATCGACGCAACTGATGTCGCACCGATAACCGTGCTGACAGTTAAATCAGACACCGCATTAGCACCATCTATATTCGTCAGCGTGTAACGTAAGGTAATAGCATCACCTGCTGTAATAGGCGATTCAACAACCGACATAGTTAATGTGGGCGCATTCGATACACGAAAAGAATTTGTAACACTAGGATAGGTATCAATCGAAGAGGAAATATTACTTACTGTATTAGTATATGAACCAATACTCGCACCAACAGGCACAGTAACGGGAATAGTGAACGAACAACTTTCACCGCCAGCTAAACTACCATTAGTTAAGCTAACTGAACCGGTTCCCGAAACAACCGAACCACTGCCACACGCATTATTTAATGGCAACCCTGTAGCAATTAACCCAGTTAACGCTGCATTAAGATCATCGGTAAAAGTAATATTATTGGCTGTGTTGCTACGGTCAAAATTGGTTAATGTCACATTAAGATTAGCGGTTTGCCCAGGAGTGACAGTGAATGGATCTAGCACCATATTGACAAATTGTTTTTGCACCGACAATGAAGCGCCCGCCTTGCCTATCTTAATGCTCCCACCGCTATACGTCATATCAGAGGTCGTTAAATTAAAATTTCCTGCTCCGCTAGACAAAACATCAATAATGACACTACAACTCGAGGGAGTGCCAACAGAGCCTGGGGGTAAGAAAGCAAAAAATTCAAAGGGACTATTTTGTGAAGATAATGTAATAGAACGGGCATCCGCCGACTGCGCCAACGTCATATAATCGCCGCAATCAGATGTTAAATTAGTTGTTGATGAGATAACCAATCCTTCGGGTAAAATAATTTGCCCACTAAAACCGTAGACAGAAGCATCGGAAGGATTAAATAGCGCTAATGTTAACTCTGTAGAACCACCGGCAGAAATCGACGATGAAGACAAGCTTAATGCTGCAAACACATTAGTATCACTAACGGTTAACGTTGTAGAAGAATCTGGGCCAATGTCATCACTCGATGATAATTCTGTACTGGTAATATTAAACACACCAGCAGCACTGGCTGTAATATTAAAGACTAATTGACAATTTTGCCCTTGCCCTAACTGATAACCGCTCGCTATAACCGAATTACCACCTGCAGAAAGAGTGTAATCACCACTGCCGCAAGACATAGAATCATTGGTTTGATCAGCGATTACAACGTTAGTAGGAAGATTGATAGTAAAGCCAATAGCAGAAGCTGAATTTGATGAGGAGGAATTTGATAATGTATAGGTTAAGGTACTGGAATTATTTACTGAAATAGTCGGGCTACTCAAATTACCAGTTAAAGAAAGGTCACTCGGCACAGCATACGCAGCTGAACTAGCGACTAATGCCAATATGTATACCAAACGTGAAGCGTTAGATAAACGAATTAGTGTCTTTTTTAGCATCGCAGTCATAGCGAATCCTTTCTCATTTTTATTATTGGCTTGTTGCTTACCACAGAGCTGAAGCAAGCACGAAGTTACATTTATTTAACAATAATAACAGCAAAAAACAAACCCGACCTTATTTTATTATTTTAATGTAAACAACTACTGTAAAGCCAAACAAAAAAAACATGAAAAAATATAATAAAAACCTTAAAAAACAAGATCAGTAAGTAACCTCAAATTAGAGTTAACTAAAATTCAAACAACACTCCCATTCAATAAATCATTAAGGACACATTTATAATTTATTTCATAGGCAGCTAATAATTTGCTAATTGTTACTTTTTGGTTAAAATAAGCTCAAAGAAGAAAATAGAGGCTTAAAAAATGAAATCAGTACGAAAAACAATCAAAGCCACATTATGTCTAGCGACACTGTTAACGTCGTCCGCTTGCATAGCAAATAACATCGCAGTAAGTGGTTCGGTATTAGATATCGATACTGGTAATAATTTCGACGAAGCCACTATCACCATTTCCGGCCCAAAAGAATTCAACACCAGCTACACACTCAAAAACAATAAAACACAAGTTGATATCGAAACGTTAAAGATTACCGATGCTGGTAACTATACATACCAAATTCAGTACATACAAAATGGCAAACTTGAGTATATAACGGACCCTAAAACCGGACGCAAAAATGCGCAGCGCAATACAGGCCTTATAGAAACAACATCAGGTTATTTTAACGTCAGTGATAATCAGTTTGTTTTAGGCGAAATAACAGAAGCGGATCCTGAGCTGAATACCCAGCAAATCCAAAACAGCAGGTATTAAAAATGAAAACAACACGTAAACTTGCTTTGGCAATCATCCCGCTAGTCGTCTCTGCTAACCTTTACGCAGACCAAGTCATCAACGATGACCTTATTATAACCAGTAGTGCTTGTATGGGTTTTGACTGTGTTAATGGCGAAAGTTTTGGTTTTGATACATTAAGACTTAAAGAAAATAACGTACGCATAAAATTTGATGACACCAGTTCCACAGGAAGCTTCCCGAGTAACGATTGGCAGTTAACCGCCAATGACTCCTCTAACGGCGGCCAAAATAAATTTTCAATCGATGATACCACCTCAGGCCGCACGCCATTTACTATAGAAGCAAAGGCACCAAGCCACTCATTGTATGTTGATGATGGCGGCAGAATAGGATTAGGTACAAATAATCCAGTAGTTGAAATACATATATCTAATGGTGACAGCCCAACAATCCGCTTAGAACAAAATGGTAGCTCAGGCTTTACCCCACAAACATGGGATGTAGCTGGAAACGAGACAAACTTTTTTATTCGTGATGCAACCAACGGTTCTACACTTCCTTTTAGAATTAGACCGGGTGCACCAAGTAACTCATTATACATCGATACAGATGGTGATATAGGCTTAGGCACGGCAAGTCCAGATGCACAATTACATGTCATTGACTCGACAAGTACTAACCTTTCAACAAGTTCAGTTTTAGTTGAAAATACAAATGCAGCTAGAAACTCAGTACTTCTCGAATTAGCACATGCTGGTAACAGCTATCTAAAAATGTCAAATACAGAAGCTTCGCCAACTGTTGCCTATTGGCTACTAGGTTCTAGACAAGATGGTACATTTTCCTTTACTAACAACGTTGGCGGACAGGTGTTTATTGTCGATTCGACAGGTAACATCACAACTAAAGGGACTGTAACAGCAAACAACGTGTTGTTAACTTCTGATGTGAACAAGAAAGAGAATTTTCAGACTATTAATGGCACTGAAATACTCGGTGCCATTTCTAAATTGGCGATTTCTAAATGGAATTACAAATCTCAAAGTGTTAGTGAACAACATATCGGCCCTATGGCGCAAGATTTTTATAAATTATTTGGTCTTGGCGGAAATGATGACAAACACATTTCCGCGATTGATTCTGCCGGTATATCGTTAGCCGCAATCCAAGCGTTATATGATTTGAATATGAAGAAGGACCAACAAATAGAAGAGTTGTCGAAACGAATTTCAGATTTGGAAATGAAGACAAAATAAATTCCGACGTTTTCTATACTGTGTTTACTCAGATTTGCTAGGACATTGATGAATGTTAGTTTAAATCTGAGTTAAACATCTATTTAATAATACCTCAATTTACATGTCACTAGATTGATCCATATAAATTGAGCCATTTTCAAGCTGCTGTTGCAGTGATTCAATCACCAATAAATACCGTTGAGCGATATGTGGATAGTCTTGAACCACTTGTGCTAGTGCAGTTTTATCAAAAATAGCATCAAGGTCAGATGCCCAATTAGCAACCACTTTTTGTAACAATTCATCTGACTTTTCTTGCATTTTATCAATATTAAGCGTCGTTAATACATCGGCTTTGCGTCTCATACGAATACGCTCTGTTGTATGCCCTTTTAAAATCTCTCTAAACATATAACGTTCAACGCCATATTTGCACTTAAGATGACTCGGTAAACTGTAGGCAAACTCCACCAATTCTTTATCCAGCATAGGGTAACGGAACTCACAACGATAATGCCGTGCGGCTATTTCAGTCAACGTCATACGACGTTGAACGCCAACTTCAATCAGCTCGCGATGGTCACGTGCTTGCACTGAGGTTTTGTCAATTATGGCATAATAAGGTTTGATTATTTCAGCTAACTTATGAGTAACCTTGGCAGTCAATATTGGATGATAAAACAAATCAGCCGACTGCTTCGCTAACCCATTACGCAATTGAAGTTGCTTTTTATACACTTGGGGTATTTGATGTTGGATTAACAATCGCAGCATAGCTTTTATTGGGTTACCACCACGTCCACGTTGCTGACGTAACTTCAGCTGTCGATACAATAAAAGATAGTGCCGCCCAAAAAATAATTCATGAATATATTCATCGCCATAGCCAGTGACACAATGATCCCCTCCCCAACCTGAAAGCACAGTCCGGCACCCCTGAGACTGGGCAAGGGCAACCCGAGGCGCATACCAAGAGGATATAACAGAAGGACCACCAAATGTATTGGCGTACGCACCTGCTTTCAATAGGCTGGGAGTATCTTCGCGCCAAAGCGGCTTTACATTTGGCCATAGATCGATTGCATCAAACAACTCTTGATAGACATCTGACCAAACTGACGCATTATCATCGTTCAACGCGGTACCATTAAAGGACATAGTATATAAAGGTTTATCACCTAACAAACGACTGGCATATCCCACCACGCCATTGGAGTCTAAGCCTTCGCTTAATTCGGCGGCTATGGGGTATTGCGATACTAAACGCCGCGCCACTGCCAGCTCAAATAACTTAGCTAACCTAGCAAGGTTTTCATCATCCGTTAATGCTGGTAGCACTTGAGGTTTTAATGACCAATATGGTTTACAGCTTTGCCCTTGCTGATTTATTACAAGCTGATGCGCCGCAGGTAAAGACTGAATAGCATTGAAAGGAGAAAGGAATTCATTCGTAGTAATTGGCATAAATGTATCAGCCAGCCATTGATGGGAGAGTTGACGCGAAATGGCCAACTCGGGCACCAGCAAAGCTTTATGCTCATTTGACAATACAACTCGTCCAGACTGCATAGAATAAAACAGCGACTTAACCCCGAAGTGATCTCGAGCACAATAAAGCTGCTGTTTCACCTTATCCCAAATGATAAAAACAAAATCCCCCAACAAATGAGCGGCGGTTTCCTCTTGCCAGCATAGATAAGCCTGTAAAATAAAACCTGCATCGCACAAGTGCTGACAGTCTGTTAACTGCAGTTTATTGGCAAGTTCATCGCGGTTATCAAGCTGCGCATTGGCAACAATCGCATATTGTCCGCAATCACTTAATAATACTGCGTCTTGCTCGGCGTTCGGCCGATTATATAGGCATGCTTTTGCAAAACGGACATCAGGTTGGTCACTTACCTGTATATGATGACGAGCATCAGGTTGCCAATAGTCACTACAAGACAGCATAGCTTGCATAGCATGTTCGGGTAACACTTTTTGCCAATCAATTACGCAGTGAATCGTGCTCATGCATCATCCTTTAAATAACCACTAAATATTAGTGGGATAACACAGTGGCGTGATTTGCATGTTGTCATCAAGATAGCCTAACCTTTGCATCACGGCACCATGGTCGGTAATCAGCCTATCGACTTGAGACAGAGATAACGTATTTTGCCAATCCCCTACGATGCCCTTTCTAAAAAAAGCTTTTGATTTAACGGGTCGCTCTTTAAAGCCATGCATATTTTCTTGCTTTTTAAGCTTATCAAAATGGCACATTGCAATGGCTTTTTTAACTGAGTTTTCATCATCAGATAAATGCAAAAATTGACTAACCTGCGTAAAGCACACAAGTGAGTTATTCAGCATATCCTCATAACGCACTACTAATATTGGTAAATCACAGTCTATCCAAGAGGTAACATGGTCGCTCCAGGATCCCATATGCTGCCGCACCTGCGGCCGATATTTTTTATTATCTGCCAGCAGTGCAAAATCACTGGTGCCCATCATACCTATGCTCTTATCAAGCGAAACGCCCATATGATTAGCAAATGAAATGGCCACATCGAAGGGGTTACGGGCCACATACAAAGCACCTGCACAGGCATCAGGCGAACACAAGTGTCCAACCGAAGCACAAAGATGATTGGCATCATGAATTTTATGATAAGCAGGTTCAGTCAATTGACTATGGATAAAGCGATACGCATCACTACGATATGACTCAATTTGCTCAGCCGAATGCAATCCTAACTCCACACCCAAGCCATGCGATAACCAACTGCGACTGCTAGCTATAGCGCCAGTGTGCAATTGATTAATATCAATTGTTGTAACATCAGTCGTAGATTGATTTTGTAAGGCAAAAATAAAACTTCTCAACCAAGTATTTCCGGATTTCGGGTAAGAGGCGAGCCAGTAAATACCTGCAGACATAACTAAACTAGAGCCTCAAATGAATCAGTAATAAAGCGGCTTAATGCGTGAAGATTTTCTAGTGACAGTTTTGCTTTGCCGCGATCAAGCCCATAAACAGGAGTCTTTGCTAAAAAGGCGCTGCACTGCTGCATAAACAGTGCATCTTGCCCCATTGCTGTTGAAAATTGAGTTCGGTAGCGATTGGCTTTAAGCGGTGCAAATTTACGCATCCCCTTAAACTCGCTTAGTACACCAGCTAAAACGCCATCAGCCCGAGCTTCACTTTGCTCTTTATCGTACTCTTCACTTAAGCAATAGACTGCCGCTAATGGGAATGCGTTTAACCTTTCATTAGCATCTTCATTACCCATTGATGGACCTTCCGGCAAATACTGCAACTTTCCAATTTGGGCTGCTAAGGGTTTGGCCTCTGACAACTGCAAAACCTCAGCAACATCTGGCCAGACTTTAAGATCATTACAGCCTTGTAGCACTTTGCCATTTGTATCAAAAACGCATAAATCATCGGATACTAATTGCCAACCTTGGGTCAACAATGTTGCCGCCAACGTGGATTTACCACTGCCTGAGTTACCGCAAACAACAATAGCGCTGCCATTTTTTTGCAGAACAGTGCCATGTAAGACCAGTTGGCCACGTTGCTGCATAACAACAGCAATCATATAACCTTGAATATAAGTGATCACCAGTGCCATATCGGCATCGTCGGCAACAGCAACCTCAATCGACTGTCCGTCGCGCACATAAAAGTCAGCCAATCGAGGAATCGATAACAGAAAACTTGACGAATTCAGCCAACAATAAGCGCCAACTTGACTCAAGAAAGCAGTATCGACATCTAGTTTATCCACATTTTTTATGCAAATATTTGCAGGATGAGTGTCTTGAACACAAGGAAAATTTGGAAGGATAAATTGGCTATCAAAGGTAAGATTGTACAGAGAGTAAAGCACGGGAATTTTGGCCTTAAATAAACGGGCTGCAAATTAAGCAGCCGCATTGACTTCTACAAGCTTTCTATCGACTAACTGTTGAAGAAAATCTTCAACATCGCGACGACAGTCATTTTCTTGAACGTCAAATGTCAACATCAACTGAATCACAAGCTCATCAACACTGATAGGTGTAGCTAATAATCCCCAAATATGGGTTGCTGTCGTATCTAGCCCCAAATATTGATCTTGCAATACATCCATCATCACTAGTTCATCGCCCATGGGCGCAACACTCAGCGCTTTTTGTTGACTATAAAGCAACATACACTATACCTATGATGGGCCACTTGGTGATGTAGGAGTTGATTCAACGCCATTAAAAAACTTAACACCTGCCGTAGTTCCAATATCAATCACTTCAATCTCAGGCTTTGACCAAACTGATTTTTCAATACTTGTCACATCTAGTTCATTATTTGTTTTAGTTTTATGTTGCATTTATATCGCTCCCGTTTTAAAAATAATCTATCAAAATGAACAAAACTGCTGATAGTTCATAGTTGATAGTTGATAGTTGAATTAATTGTAGTTTAAAAGACCACAATCTTAATAACTTAATCTTTACAAAGTATATCCTGATTTGCAACCGAAAACTACGAATTAGTCAACAAACTGCAACAAGCTTTTACAAATGATTATCTGTAATTATTGCTCATTTTGATTATTCAGTTAAACACACCTACAACTAAAACTATCAAAAACTTGACTTTTTATAAAAGCACTGTCTTATCAGCAAAAGTCTGAGCCTGTTCACTATGACTGACTAAAACAATCGTCATTGAGTTTCGATATCGCTGTAAAGTTATAAATATTTCTTTCTCGGTCTCACTATCCAGCGCATTAGTTGCCTCATCTAAAATCAACAATGGCCGCTTTCTAACTAATGCCCTTGCCAATACAAGGCGCTGCCTTTGCCCACCAGAAAGTTGTATGCCACCATCACCAATCATGGTGTCAAGACGATGAGGTAATTCACTAACAAAATCGGCACAACATTGAGATAGCACACTATAGATCTCGCTATCAGTACAGCACTCGCCCCATAGAATATTGTCGCGAACACTGGCGTGAAATAAAAATGGTTCCTGAGACAAATAACTCACCTGTTGACGCCATGAATGGTGCGCACTTGCATCCAGCGGATTGCCATCTAACATCACCTTCCCCGCAGAGGGTGTAAGCAAACTGGTTAGAATATCGATAACCGTGGTTTTACCTTGTCCTGACGGACCTTTTATTAGGGTAATCTTATGCAGTGGAAACTCAATGTTAATATTTGATAATAAGGGTGAACGTGTTTGATAAGCAAAACTGACCCCTTGTAATGCCAAGTGCTTACGCGGAAATTGAACAATGTGTGTGTTATTTGGCATATGAGCTTGCTGATTTTTTTTAATCGCGTCCTCAATATCAATATACGCGGGTAACATATGCAATAAACGCTGAGTATTTGATTGTAAGTCTGACAGCATGGGCATCATTCGGCTAAACATAACAATCAACACCACAAGCTCAGCAACGCCTAATAGCCATATTTTCAAGCCAACAAAAACTAACACGCACAAAAGTAATGCCGTTATCACTTGAAAACCTAATTGCTGCAAAGCTGTTTTGTCTTGATATGCTAGTTGATTGTCTCTTAACTCTTTTTGAGTCATTTCAAACGATTTAAGTTGTTGTGCTTCATATGCACATGCCTTAACCGTTTTCATACCATTTAAGAAAAACATCACCCTTTGATAAAGCTGTTTATTACTATTAGTCAAACCCGTACCAAATTCTGCTGCTTGTCGAAAAATGTGGCGAAAAAGTAATAAGATAATACCGCCGACTACGATGGCTATTAATAATGCTATAGGGGCAATAATGATTGATACCACGCTATATACGATAAGAAAAATAGCCGTAGTCGCTAGCTTTAGAATGTAGAAAGTAGCCATTCCGACGCGATTAACTCCATTAGTGAGCTGCTCTAACTCTTGATGTTGCTCGGAATTAATTCTTTGCTGCCAATCTGAAAATAACATGGTTTCAAACAGTTTTTTGCGCAGTTTATCTGTGGCTTGCAGACGGATTAGGGTTAACACTCGCTCACGAAAATACACCAAAGTAGAGCGCACAAGTAGCAAACATAAAAACAATGCCAGCACGATTTCTAAAGAAAGCACCTCAGGGTTAAAACCTGGAATAACCTCTAGCCAACTGGGCAAGGTTTGGCTTGGATCTGACATAAAGTTAACCACGGGTACCAACATTAATATCCCGATGCCTTCAGTAAAACTACTTAACAGTAATAGACCAAAAGCAAGCACGAGTAACTTGGAGGCTTGTTGTCCCAATCCGTATAAATATCTTTTTAATGCATTAAAACTAGACGACATTCTATCTACAGCCTTCTTTACTCATCTTAATAAAATTAACTTACGGTTGTTTTTGTATTGTAAACATATTCAGTTATCATGCCTTACCAGCATATACTTATATCAATTAAATGGGGTTCTAGTTGTCACCGTTAAACATTTATCGCATATATGGAATGAACGTAGAAACGTCATTTGCTTTACCCGCTCCCTTCGCTAATGCCGGTGCCGATATATCCATCATACAAGGAGCGGTCCCCAATGTGTTATCAGCACAATTTACAACTCATACTAGACTGCAATTTGATGGTGAAAAAACACTTTTTAAACAAGCTCTTTTTGGGCGTTTCCTTCTAGAAAAAAAAGGCTTAATCACTGTAGACTTCCCGACTACATTAACTGAACCGCATGCCATAACGGCTACACTCGGTTCAGGGCTCGGCATGATGTTACATCTTAGGGGCAACATTCCACTTCATGGTATCGCAATTGAAACCCATAAAGGCGCAATAATAATATTGGCAGAAAGCGGTTGCGGAAAAAGCACTTTAGCAACGTCTTTACTACTAGCCAATATCAATATATTTGGTGACGATATTGTCGCTTTGCATCAAGACAGTCACGGTATATTAAATGTACATCCATCCCATAGGCGTTTTAAATTGTCACCAGAACAGCTAGAAGCGATGGGGATTGATACAACACAACTGTCAAATACTGCACCTGGTATTAATAAATTCGGTTGGGATATCCCGTTGGAGCTAATGGCTAAACAGGCGTTACCGATTGTAAAATGCATTCATCTTCAACCTGAACGCTTAAAATGTATTCAGCCTAAAATCACCCCAATTAATCAGCTTGAATCATTCACACGACTTCGAAAAAACGTATATCGCCCAAGATTAATAGGCGCATTCAAGCACGAACAGCAATTCTTCTTGTTGAATCAAATTCTTCAACATCAATGTAAAAGCTACACAATGCAACTTCCAGAAATATCTCAATTCACTTCATACAAAGAGTATGGTGAGGTTATCGCAAGTCAACTGTTGACGCTTTAGTGGGAGTAACCGTAAACTGGCTACTCTGTGATATTAATAACGGTAATAATGGTGCTTGTGCAGCATATTGAAGAGGGTTAACGCCCCAATTTATGTTTCCTTCAAGTAATACCACTTCAGTATCGGTAATAACCACATCCCACCCGACAGTGTGAACATCTGCACATAAACTGTGAGCAAGTGTTATTTCATCAACTACAGATTGCCAAAATGGTATTGTCACCCGGGTAGTTAAATCAACTCCCATGACTTTTGCGCAATAGTCTTGGTCCAATATCACACTGCCATTTAATACATCAATTGCAAACACATTAAACCGTCGATGAGAATCATCATTTAGCTCAAGATTACCGATGACTAAGTGACATTTACCCTGTTCTAGGCAACTTACAACCCTCAACGTGATGGTTTTATCACTATCCTGCCAAGCACTCATTTCAGAATGATGACTCAATAAAGGTTGAACTATATATTTGCATGCTGGCAATAATGCTTTAACAGCATTAAGCCCTTCATCTCCATAATACTGTTTGCCTAAATAATCAAATTGCCAATCGGTATCATGTCTCGTTAGGCTAACGCAGCCTATACTTCTGGATGCTGATTCCGGTTTAATAAAAACGTTATCAGACAACTTTAACCACGCTTCTATAGCCCAATTATCGTTTAGGTTAACACTATCAAGGGTAGCAACGGTTTGACCGCCAGCTTTAGACAAGCGCTCGGCAAAGGTTAATTTATTACTCAAAAAAGCCTGTGAGGTTGGACTAATAGCCTTAAATTGATATGTGGAATGAAAAAAAGGTAATTGAAAATCAAATACGTATTGCCACCATAGCCTTGAAGAAGTCTGATAAAGTTTAAAG
>NZ_JACJFI010000119.1 GCF_014164505.1 Shewanella sp. SG41-4
GAAACGTTATGGTTTCGAGATCGTTATCCATTTGAATTACTGCACAATAGTTTATTGCCTGAATACAGTAAGCTTGGCAGACCATTAAAAATATGGTCGGCTGCATGTTCTTCAGGCCAAGAACCTTACTCATTGGCCATGACAGTGTTGGAATACCAACAACGTAAACCCGGTACTTTACCAGGAGGCGCGACGATTCAGGCAACTGACTTATCACCGTCTATGTTAGAACGTTGTAAAAACGCTGAATATGATGGTTTAGCGCTTGCACGTGGTTTGTCTGAAGAACGTAAACGTCAGTTTTTTGATGCTTTACCTTCTGGCAATATGAAAGTTAAAGATAATGTGAAGCGTTTAGTTAACTTTAGAGCACACAATTTACTTGAAAGTTATAGCTTATTAGGTAAATACGATATTATTTTTTGCCGCAATGTATTGATTTACTTTGCTCCTGATGCAAAGGCTAAAATTTTGCGGCAATTTGCTGCCGCACTTAATCCTAAAGGTATTTTATTTTTGGGTGCGTCAGAATCTCTTGCGGGGTTAACCGAAGAGTTTAATATGGTTCGCTGCAATCCTGGGATTTATTATCAAAAGAAAACCTAGATAATATAATGGCTTACTCGATTTATCATGCCGGCATTCGTCGGCATGTTTGTTTTTATCTTTTATTCGTTGGTAAATTAAATTGTTGGCATAACCTTTGCTTTATTTCTATCAGTTAGCTGATGGAGGCAATTTTATGGCGATTAATTTCGATAATGCATTAGGTGTTCACCAATATTCATTGGGCGTTCGAGCTCAAAGAGCAGAAGTGATTTCAAGTAATATCGCCAATGCCAATACTCCTCATTATAAAGCTCGAGATGTCAATTTTGCATCTGCTATGCAAGCGGCAAGCTCGCATCAGAAAGGCTTGAGCATGAGCCAAACTACAGAGAAACATTTTGATTTAGCGGCGTTAAGTCAGCAGCATGTTCAATATCGTATGCCAAATCAGGCCGATACTGGCGATGGTAATACTGTCGATACGCAGAAAGAACAAGCAGCATTTATGCAAAATGCGCTCGAATATCAAATGTCATTAGGCTTTCTTGAGGGAAAATTTAATGGCATGCGTAAAGCATTGCGAGGTGATTAATCATGAGTTTATTTAATATTTTTAATGTTTCTGGTTCAGGTATGTCTGCGCAGTCAGTGCGTTTGAATACCACCGCCAGTAATATTGCCAATGCTGATTCTGTGTCTAGCAGTGTCGATAAAACCTACCGTGCGCGTCATCCTGTTTTTGAAGCTGAAATGCTAAAAGCCAGTAGCCAACAAAACAGTTCGCCTGGCGTAACGGTTAAAGGCATTGTCGAAAGTGACAAACCATTATTAAAAGAATACTCACCAGACCATCCGATGGCAGATGGTGATGGTTTTATCTACAAGCCTAATGTCAACGTGATGGAAGAAATGGCCGATATGATTTCTGCATCACGCTCTTATCAAATGAACGTTCAGGTGGCTGATGCAACTAAGTCTATGTTGCAACAGACGTTAAGGATGGGTAAATAGTATGATTATTCAAGGAGGTAACAATGAGCCTCGTTAACTCTTACAGTCAGTCTTTACCGCAACAGTCCAGTAGTGCTTCAAACACAAGTGCTACAACCAAAAATTCTGTGCAGGCAAATACGACCACCACGACCACAGGTAATCCTTATCTTGACGGAATTCGCTTATCTGAAGAAAGTGCGATACCTGAAGCAAAAGATCAGATGTTAAAGCAAGAGGATTTCTTTGCTTTACTCAGTCAACAGCTGTCGATGCAAGATCCCTTTAAACCGGTTGATAATGATCAAATGATTGCCCAAATGGCATCATTTTCCACAGTCGATGGTATTTCAAATCTTAATGATGAAATTCTTAACCTCAATACTGTGATGAGTTCTAGCCAAGCCTTGCAAGCTTCTGGTTTAGTGGGCCGTAAAGTGCTTATTCCTTCTGATACTGGGGCTATTTCTACTGAAAACTCGGAAATTAAAGGGGTGATCAGTACGCCATCAACCATCGAATCTATTTCGGTCAGAATTGAAGATGAGTCGGGTCAGTTGATTAAGAGCTTTAATATTGATGGCAGTAAAGGCGGTAATGTTGATGTGACGTGGGATGGTTTAGATAAAAATGGCCAACCTGCAGAAGCCGGTAATTATGCCATTAAGGCTAGCGGTAAAGTGGACGGAACGTCGGAAGATTTAGCCGTATCGACTTATGCCCATGTTACCAGTGTGTCATTGGGCACTGTGGCGACAGGCGCTATTTTGAATTTGCGTGGAGTAGGTGGAATTAAGTTATCTGACGTACTCGCAGTATCTGAAACATAATACGGCCATCAACAAACAGTTGGCTGTCATCATAAATGAATTAATTGTGAGAGGTGAAACATGTCATTTAATATCGCACTGAGTGGTATTGCTGCCGCGCAAAAAGACTTAAATACAACCGCGAATAACATCGCCAACGTCAATACTATTGGTTTTAAAGAGTCTCGAGCAGAGTTTGCTGATGTGTATGCTAATTCTATTTTTTCCAACGGTAAAACCGCAGTAGGCGGCGGTGCCACCACCTCACAAGTTGCGCAACAGTTTCATGAAGGTAGCTTGCAATTTACCAGTAACTCGCTAGATATGGCGATAAGAGGTGGGGGGTTCTTTGTTACCTCGTCAGAATTAGAGACCAAAGATCAGTCATTTACCCGTGCGGGTGCATTTAAAGTTGATTCAGGCAATTACATGGTTGACTCAGCAGGTAACTTTTTACAAGGTTTTCCCGTGGATGCAGATGGTAATTCAACGTCGGTAAGCTTAACCACCACCAAACCCATTCAGATCCCAGATACAGCGGGTAGCCCAGTAAAATCGTCAAACGTTAAAATACTACAGATGAATCATAATGTGGGAGAGAATGTATTAGATCCAGCTAAGTTTAATCCTAATGATTCTGACACCTTTAATAATTCCACCTCGGTGACGATTTATGATTCGCTAGGTGAGTCACATATTATGACCAGTTACTTTATTAAGCCTGAGCAGGGTTCATATACTGGCGAAAGTAATTGGGTCGCTTTTTATGCGGTCGATGGAAAGCCTGTCGACACGACTGTTGCTGGCAGTTATGAAACAGATACCAATGATGATGGCACCAAAGATGGTAGTGCATTGGCAGAAGCTGCTGATCCCGATGGATTAGGAGGTGTATGGTCGGGTGCAGTGCTTACCTTTAACTCAGTAGGTGCTAATATAGGCAGTAACCCAGCTTCGATTATCACTGAGCCATTAGGCACTGCGGGTGCAAATGCTTTAGGCCCTGGGGCCGATGGTACTCAAACTCTTAATATAAAGTTTGATAATCCAACCCAGTATGCTTCTCCGTTTGAAGTGAATAAATTAGCCCAAGATGGTACTACCGTTGGCCGATTGACTAACGTAGGTATTGGCGCTGATGGTTTAGTGACCGCAAGCTACAGTAATGGCTCAACGGTGCCGTTATCGCGAGTAGCCTTGGTGCGTTTTGCCAATGAGCAAGGACTCACTCAGGTGGGTAACACGTCTTGGAAAGCCAGTATCGATTCAGGTGCAGCATTAGCGGGAGAGGCCAATAGTGGTACATTTGGTTTTATAGAATCTTCTGCGCTTGAGCAATCAAACGTTGATTTAACCACAGAGCTGGTTGATTTAATCTCAGCTCAGCGTAACTTCCAAGCTAACTCACGTACGCTTGAAGTCAACAATACCTTAAATCAAACGATATTACAGATCCGCTAATTTTACGCTTACAGTATAAATTTATGCTTATGTAATAATAGGTGTTGCCGTTTACGGCAACACCTTGCCTTTATCCTTCTTTTTGTCACTCCTCATTACTCCTTGTGACTCCTCGTTAATACCTCTCTAGTGTTGATTGATTGTTTTTTGACACCCACCGTGACTCATTATTTATTTTTCTTATTCAATTTCAGTTGATTACTGTATCTAAAAACACCGACTACCCCATTGGCATGATGCTTGCTTGTTCTGTGTATATAGTGTTTTTGCAGAAAGATTGACGGAGCAAAAAATGGACAAATTTCTTTATATTGCCATGAGTGGCGCAAAGCAGGGGATGAATGCCCTAGCAGTGAGTGCGAACAATCTTGCTAACGCCAATACTGATGGATTTAAAGCAGACATGGTCCAAGCCCGTTCAATGCAGGCATTTGGTGAAGGTTTACCTACTCGGGTATTTTCGATGATGGAAAGCCCAGGCAGTAATTTTAACGGTGGTCCGATTAAAACCACGGGTCGCGAACTTGATATTGCGGTTAAGGGTGATGGCTGGCTTGCAGTGCAAGCGGCAGATGGTTCTGAAGGATACACCCGTGCGGGCAGTTTAAAAATTGACAGTACAGGCATGTTGTTAAATAGCAGTAACCGTCCGGTAATGGGAACTTCGGGTCCGATTGTGTTACCTATCCCGGTTGAGAAAATAGAAATTTCCGCCAACGGTATTATTTCAGTACGTCCGCAGGGAGCAACCGCTGAAGTGATAGAAGAGGTCGCGAGGATTAAATTAGTTAATCCAGGTAACGAAAACCTAATGCGCGGTGAAGATGGTTTGTTTCGCCTTACTGCGGGTGGCAATGCACCAAACGACCCCGACGTTCAAGTTGAAAGCGGTGCGGTTGAAGGCAGTAATGTTAACTCAGTGCATGAAATGGTCGCCATGATTGATATTCAACGTCAATACGAAATGCAAGTCAAAATGATGAAGAACGCTGAAGAAATTGATCGAGCGTCCACTTCCTTGATGAGAATTAGTTAGGAGTAATTATTATGCATCCAGCGTTATGGATAAGTAAAACCGGTGTCGATGCCCAGCAAACTAACATTGCCGTTATTTCGAATAACGTGGCCAACGCCAGCACTGTTGGGTTTAAGAAAAGTCGTGCGGTATTTGAAGACTTACTTTATCAAACGGTTAATCAGGCCGGTGGCATTAGCTCAGACAACAGTAAGTTACCTAATGGTTTAAACATTGGTGCGGGTACTAAAGTTGTTGCTACCCAAAAAATGTTTACCCAAGGCAACATGCTGACTACCGATAATTCATTAGATTTAATGATTGAAGGTTCGGGCTTTTTTGAAGTGCAAATGCCTGATGGTACAGCAGCCTACACACGTAATGGCCAGTTTAGCTTAGATGATACCGGTCAAATTGTAACTCCTGGTTCAGGTTATGTGGTGCAACCGCCGATTACCATCCCAGACGACTCCACCAGTATTACGGTATCAGCATCTGGCGAAGTGTCAGTGCAAACACCAGGTACTGCTGCCAGTCAGGTTATTGGCCAGTTAACCATGACCGATTTTATTAATCCGTCAGGTTTAGACCCATTAGGACAAAACTTGTATACCGAAACAGGTGCAAGTGGCACACCTATTCAAGGTACTGCATCGCAAAACGGTTTAGGTTCTATTCGCCAAGGGGCACTAGAAACCTCAAACGTGAATGTAACAGAAGAATTGGTCAACCTTATTCAAGGTCAACGTATTTACGAGATGAACTCTAAAGTTATTTCGGCAGTTGATCAGATGCTGTCTTATATTAATCAGAATCTCTAAGGAGCTAACATGATTAAATACATCGCGTTAGCCTCAGTAGTGTTATTGGTTGGTTGTAGTTCTACAGCCAAGAAACCGATTGCTGATGACCCTTTTTATGCGCCGGTATACCCAGATACCGTTCCGACGCAGGTGGCGCCAACGGGATCTATTTATCTTGATAGCCAAGCATCAAGCTTGTATTCCGATATTCGTGCGCATCGCGTCGGCGACATTATTACCGTCACCTTAAAAGAGTCAACACAAGCGTCAAAAAGCGCTAATAACGAAATCAAAAAAGGCTCAGATTTAAGCGTAGAGCCCGTTTATGCCGGCGGTAAAAATATTTCCATCAGTGGCGTCCCAATTGATTTGGGTTACTCCGACAGCATGAATACCAAGCGCGAATCTGACGCCGATCAATCTAACAGTTTAGATGGCAGTATTTCGGCCAATATCATCCAGGTGCTCAGTAACGGCAACTTGGTGATCCGCGGCGAAAAATGGATTTCAATTAACAACGGTGATGAGTTTATTCGCGTCACCGGAATGATCCGCAGCGAAGACATTAATCCAGACAATACAATCGATTCGACACGAGTGGCTAACGCTCGTATTCAGTATAGCGGTACCGGTACGTTTGCTGACTCCCAAAAAGTCGGTTGGCTGAGTTCATTCTTTATGAGTGACTGGTGGCCTTTTTAAGGAGTAATGCATGAAAATTAAACTGATTGCGTCGGCTGTATCGATAGTCGCATCAATATTAATGCTAACCGCGCCAGCACATGCAGAACGGATTAAAGACATCGCCAGTATTCAAGGGGTGCGAAGTAACCAATTAGTCGGTTATGGCTTGGTGGTCGGTTTGCCAGGTACCGGGGAAAAAACCCGTTATACCGAACAAACTTTCAGAACCATGCTCAAAAATTTCGGCATTAATTTACCAGACTCTGTTCGTCCAAATTCAAAGAACGTCGCTGTCGTTGCTGTGCATGCCGAAATGCCTGCCTTTATTAAGCCGGGTCAAAATCTTGACATTACCGTGTCAAGTTTAGGCGAAGCAAAAAGTTTACGTGGCGGTACTTTATTACAAACCTTCCTAAAAGGGGTCGATGGCAATGTGTATGCCATTGCTCAAGGCAGTTTAATTGTGAGTGGTTTTAGTGCCGAAGGACTTGATGGCTCATTGGTGATTCAAAATACCCCTACGGTTGGCCGTATCCCAGGTGGTGCCATTGTTGAGCGCAGTGTTATTAGTCCGTTTGCGAGTGGTGATTACCTTACCTTTAATTTACGTCGCTCAGATTTTTCAACAGCCAAACGTACCGCAGATGCGATTAACGATTTACTGGGTCCAGACATGGCAAAGGCCATTGACGCCACTTCTATTCAAGTGAGCGCGCCACGCGATGCATCACAGCGGGTGTCGTTTTTATCGGTATTAGAAAACATTGAAGTTATACCAGCAGAAGAATCAGCCAAAGTGATTGTTAACTCACGTACCGGCACCATAGTGGTTGGCCAAAACGTCAAGTTATTACCCGCAGCTGTCACTCACGGCGGATTAACCGTCACCATTGCTGAAGCCACACAAGTGTCACAACCCAATGCATTAGCGGGTGGTGATACGGTTGTAACTACTAACAGTACGATTGATGTGTCAGAAAAAGATCGTCGTATGTTTATGTTTAATCCAGGTACCACACTTGACGAACTCGTAAGAGCCGTGAATTTAGTGGGCGCAGCACCATCAGACGTACTTGCCATACTCGAAGCGTTAAAGATGGCAGGCGCTTTGCATGGTGAACTTATCATCATCTAATTATTGTCGGAATGACTATGGAAAAGTTGTCAGCTTCATCGAACTTTCTGGATCTAGGAGGACTAGATTCACTTCGTGTCCAAGCCCAGAAAGACGAGAAGGGGGCACTTAAAGAAGCGGCTAAGCAATTTGAAGGTATTTTTATTCAAATGCTAATGAAAAGCATGCGAGATGCTAATGCCGCGTTTAAGTCAGACAATCCAATGAACAGTGAAACCACTGCGTTTTTTGAACAAATGCGCGATCAGCAAATGTCAGTCGATTTATCCAATAAAGGCATGTTGGGGCTGGCTGAAATGATGGTGCAGCAATTAGACCCAGATGATAGCCCTATTACGCCAGCATCGGTATTACGTGGCAATAGTGATTATAAAGTTAACCCAAGTATGTTTGTTGCTCCAGCAACAGAGTTAGATAAAGACACTCTCGATATTATTGCGCCAAAAGATCAAATAGCCGCATCGCATTCTGTTATCGGACATTCTGTTACAGCCCATTCTGTTATAGATAGCGCCGAATCGATGCGACCAATGTCAGCCCAACTTACTAATGTGCTAGACGGTGAACAATTAAACAGCGTATTACGCGGTGAGCAATTAGCCAGTCAAGCAGTACAAGTAGGCAAGGTATTGCCGCAAACAGATGTTGCAGTACCTAAAGCTAAAGGCATTGCAGTGAGTCAATTTACCAGCCCAGAACATTTTATTTCAGTCTTGTATCCCCATGCTGAAAAAGCGGCTAAATCGTTAGGCACCTCAGCAGAGGTATTAATTGCCCAGTCCGCGTTAGAAACCGGTTGGGGCCAAAAAGTGGTACGCCGTAACGACGGCACCATGAGTCATAACCTGTTTAATATTAAAGCAGACAAGCGTTGGCAAGGTGATAAAACCTCAGTCAATACATTGGAATTTGAAAAGGGCATTGCGGTGCAACAAAAAGCGGATTTCAGAATGTATGACAACCTTGAACAGAGCTTTAATGACTTTGTGTCATTTATTAGCCAAGGCGATCGTTATCAGGATGCACGTAAAGTTGCCAGCGAGCCAACTCAATTTATTAAAGCGTTGCAAAAAGCCGGCTACGCCACAGACCCTCAATATGCCAATAAAGTCATCAATGTGATGAAGTCGGTTAAAGAAGGCCTTAAATCTATATTACCTGTGGAGACTAAATAATGTCGATTGACTTACTCAATATCGCTCGCACAGGCGTTCAAGCATCTCAAGCTCAGTTAGGGGTGACCAGTAATAACATCGCTAATGCTAATACTGAAGGTTACAACCGTCAAGTTGCCACTCAGGCAACCACAGAATCACAACGCTTGGGCAATAGTTTTTATGGCACTGGTACGTATGTGTCCGATGTTAAACGTGTTTATAACGAATTTGCTGCACGTGAATTACGCATCGGCCAAACCAGCATGAGTGCGGCTGAAACGTCTTACAATAAGTTAAGTGAGTTAGATGAGATTTATTCTCAAATTGGCAAAATGGTGCCAGAAAATCTAAACAACTTTTTTGCTAGCATTAATAGTGTGGCCGATTTACCGACAGATCTTGGTATTCGTACAAACAGCTTAAGTTCTGCGCAGCAGTTGGCCATTGGCTTAAATCAAATGCAATCACAACTTGATGGCCAAACAAAACAAACCAATAACCAAATAGAATCAATTACCACTCGTATAAATGAAATCAGTAAAGAGCTAGGCAACATCAATTTAGAGTTGATGAAATCTCAAGACCAAGACAGCCAAGTACTAGACAAGCAAGATGCCCTCATTTTAGAGCTCAGCCAGTATGCTCAGGTTAATGTTATTGCGTTAGATACTGGTGCAAAGTCAATTATGTTGGGCGGCTCAGTAATGTTGGTGTCAGGTGAAGTGTCGATGTCGATGGGCATCAGTACCGGCGACCCTTATCCAAATGAACCACGCATTAATGCTTCTATTGGTGACAAAACCCTTAATGTTGATCCGTCTAAATTGGGCGGCCAACTTGGCGCCTTATTTTCATTTAGAGACGACACCTTATTACCGGCCAGCACTGAACTCGGCCAATTAGCGTTAGGCATTGCAGACACCTTTAACGAAATGCAGTCTAAAGGTTTTGATTTAAATGGTGATGTTGGTAGCGATATTTTTCGTGATATTAACGACCCATTAATGGCATCTGGTCGTGCGGGAAGTAATTCTACTAATAGCGGTACGGCAGCCATGTCGGTCAATATTGACGATGTGGGCGCATTGTCAGGAAGCACCTACCAACTAAGTTTTACCACAGCGAATGGTTACCAATTAACAGATAACCAAACCGGAAAAGTATCAAACTTAACATTATCGGGTACTCAACTAACAAGTAGTGCAGGTTTTAGCATTAATGTTGCCGGCGGCCCAATAGCGGATGGCGATAAATTTGATATACGCCCAACGGCGGGTGCTGCAGCCGGCTTAAAAGTAGTGATGACCGACCCTAAAGGCATTGCTGCTGCAGGGCCTCAAATTACGCAAAATACAACCAACTCTGGTGAGTTAGCGGTAAAAGTGAATGCCATTAATCGTGCCGACGCTAACTTCCCGGTTACAGGAAGTGAACTATCGGTTCGAGTTAATACCAATACCGCTATAAAAACTTTTGAAGTTTTTAATGCCGCTGGTACGAGCGTTGGTGGTCCAACCGCATTTACTCCACCACAAATTAATACGGGTTTTGGTTTTAGTTTCGAAATTGACGATCAATCCACTGCTGGTGTTACCGATACATTCACGTTTGATTTAGCATTTGCCGAAGGCGACAACAGTAATGCCGTTGAAATGGCTAAGCTGTCGGACACCAAATTGATGAATAACGGCACTGGCACCTTAACCAGCGTGTTTGAAAATACTAAATTAGATATTGGTAGCCAAACTAAGTCTGCTGAAGTGCGCGTGGGCTCGGCGACGGCAATATATCAACAAGCGAGTACCCGGGTGCAAAGCGAATCTGGCGTCAACCTTGATGAAGAAGCAGCAAACTTATTGCGCTTTCAACAATCTTATCAAGCAGCCGCCAGAATTATGACCACAGCACAAACCATTTTCGATACTTTATTCAGCTCGGTTCGCTAGGAGATACATCATGAGAATTTCTACCGGACAGATGTTTCAACAAAACACCAATAGCATATTAAATAAGCAATCTGCCACCAACACCATCATGGCGCAAATTGATAGTGGCAAAAAGGTTAATACTGCAGGTGACGATCCTGTTGCGGCTATTGGTATTGATAACTTAAAGCAAAAAAATACCTTAATAAATCAATTTATTAAAAACATTGATTACGCCACTAGTCACATTCAACAAGCCGAAAGTCAGTTAGGTCAAGCCGATACGTTAGTTGGCAGCATGAAAGAGTCTGTGCTTCGCGGCATTAACGGCAGCATGACTTCCGCCGAGCGGCAAGTGATTGCCGATGACATGCGTCAAAGTCTTGAACAATTAATGTCCATTGCCAATACCAAAGACGAATCGGGTAATTATATTTTTGCAGGCAATAAAACCAACAATGCACCTTTTGCTTTTGATAATAATGGTGATGTGGTTTACAGCGGTGACTCCGGTATTCGTAAAAGCAATGTTGCTGCAGGGGTACAAGTTAATACCAATGTGCCAGGCGACGCCGCCTTTATGAATGCACCCAATGCGATGGGCGATTATGGCGTCAATTATTCGTCAACACAGCAAGGCGACTTTGTTGTCTCTAGCGCCAAAATTGTGCCGCAAATACCAGCGGTACCGCATGTGGTTGATGTATATCAGTTTGTTTTTACCGATAACGGTACTGGCGGCACAAATGTTGAAGTCTTCAACAGTGCTGTTCCGGCAATAAGTGTCGCACCATTAACCGCTTTTGACGCGTCTCTGCCGGTAAAGGTAAACGATATTGAAGTAACCATAAATGGAACCCCTAAAGCTGGCGATAGTTTCAGCATCAATGAAGTCGCCGAAGTCAGTATATTCGACACTTTCAGCAAGGCTATCGCATTATTTGAAAGTGGTGACGATGCACAAACACCTGCTGGTCAGTCAGAGTTGGCACAGCTCTTGAATAACATTGATAGTGGCGTCAATCAAATGAGTCAGCAACGTAGCTTAACCGGCAACAGCCTGAAAGTGCTGCAGCAGTATAGCGATAATCATACTGATGAAAAGTTGATTAACACCTCGGCTCTATCAAAGTTAGAAGATTTAGATTTTGCCTCGGCAATTACCGAATTTGAAAAGCAACAAGTCGCACTCAGCGCAGCATCGAGTTTGTTCAGCAAAGTAAGTTCGACCAGTTTGTTTGACTATATATAAAACGTTTTAAGTTTGTATTGATATAAGGTCTTTTATAAAAAGGCTCTTATAAAAAGTAACAGTTTAATGATTAACCGTTTAGCCAAGCTCCAAGTCTTGGCGTTCAACTAAGAAGAGGAATTTTACATATGGCTATTTCAGTTAATACCAACGTCACATCAATGAAAGCGCAGGGCAACTTAAACAAAGCACAAAGCAATACTGCTACATCGATGGAGCGTTTAGCTTCAGGTTTGCGCATCAACAGCGCTAA